>JBDTXV010000141.1:0-6170 GCA_040006015.1 Caldimonas sp. | reverse complement strand
GAAGAGTTCATCAACCGCAAGCCCCCTCGGCACATGATGCGTAATGAACAGCATCGTGACCTTCCCCTTCAACCGGTTCACCGTCAGCGCGAACTGCTCCGCCGTCGGCTGATCCAGACTCGACACCGCCTCGTCGAAGATCAGGATCTTTGGCCTTTTCAGCAGCGCGCGGGCGATCGCCAGGCGCTGGCGCTGCCCACCGGAGAGGCCAACGCCGTGCTCGCCGATCGCGGATTGATAGCCCTGCGGCAGCTTCTCGATCGTCTCGTGGATTTCGGCAAGCCTGCAGGCGTCGATCACGTCCTGGAAGCCGGCGTGCGGGTGGGCCATGATCAGGTTGTCGTAGACCGAGCCGGCAAATAGCACGGTCTCCTGCGGGACGACGCCGAAGGCCTGGCGCAGCTCGTTGGCTGCGAGGTGGCGGATGTCGCGACCATCGAGCTGTATCTGCCCGTCGGTCGGCGCGTAGAAGCCGAGCAGCAGTTTGGCCAACGTGCTCTTGCCGCATCCCGATGGGCCGGTCAGCACATGCAATCGCCCGGGAGCGAGCGTCAGCCCCAGATCGCGGTACAGGTAGGGGTGATGCTCGGAATAGCGGAACGACACGTCGCGAAGTTCGATCCGGCCGGCGCCGGTGCTCGCGGCTCGCGACGGCGTCAGCGCGTACGGCTCGGCCGGGGCGCCCATCAGGTCGCCCAGACGCTGCACTGCGACGTTGGCCTGCTGAAATTCCTGCCAGAGGCCGACGAGGCGCAGCAGCGGCTGGCTCATGCGGCTCGTGAACATCTGGAAAGCGACCAGCATGCCGACCGTGAAGCCATCGCCACGCATCACGAGCAGCGCGCCGACGACCAGGATGGCCAGCGTCATGCCTTGCTCGAGCCCGTTGGCCGCCACGTTATAAGTATTGGAAACGCGTCGCGTCGAGAAGCCCGCACCCAGATACGCGGCGAGGCAGTCGCCGTACTTCTTCTCGAGATACGGCTCCATCTGCAGCGACTTCACGGTGGCGATGCCGGAGACGTACTCGGTGACGAACGACTGGGTCCGCGCGCCGAGCAGGAACTGCTGATTGAGCCGGGCGCGAAACACCGGGATCACCGCGACGCTCAACGCGGCGACCAGACCGAGGACGCCGAGCGCAATCAACGATAGCTGCCACGAATAGAAGAACATCACCGCAAGGAAGACGCAGAGGAACGGGAGATCGAGCAGCAGAGTCACCGCCGCGCCCGAGACGAACTGGCGGATCGTCTCGACGCCTTGCATCCGCGCGACCAGCACACCGGTCGTTCTGTGCTCGAAGAACGCGAGCGGCAGGCGCAGCAGGTGCCTGAAGATCCGGCTGCCGAGCACCGCGTCGATGCGGTTGCCGGTGTGCAGGACCAGGTATTGACGCAGCCACGTCATCACCATCGTGAAGACCATGAACAGCGCGAGCGCGACCGCGACTGCGACGAGCGTCGATTCGGTCTGGTGCACGACGACCTTGTCGATCAGCACTTGCGTGAAGAGCGGCGCGGCCAGGCCGACGATCTGGATCGATACCGACGCGAGAAGGACATCGCGCCAGATGCGCTTGTGCCGCAGCAACTCGGGCAGAAACCAGCGAAGTCCGAAGCGCGGCGCCGTGATGCCCGCGCCTTCGGGATCGATTGCCGCACCGGTGTCGGCGACGTGCGACAGCAATATCACCGTCGGCTCGAACGTCGCGTCGAAATCCTTCGCATCGACGGCTTCCGCTTCTTCGCAACCGACGCGAACGAAGACCACCTTCTCACCTTCGAGACGGAGCAACAGCGCGGGTTGCGAAGGCGTCGCCGCGATGTCCTCGTCGCTCGAGTCGATCAGATGCAGACGCGCACGCCGGCTCGTCGGCTCGCCCGCTGCACCACCGCGCCCCTTCTCGAAGACAACGCACGGCAACGGCAGCGCGGTCGGGTCGGACGTCACGCGCTCGCCGGTCCTGAACCCCAAGGCGTGAGCGGCCTCGCGCAATGTCAGCAAGCTGTGCGGCGGCGGAAACTGTTGCGACAGCAGCGACGCATCGAACGGCACCCGGGCGATGCGGCACACGCTGCCGAGCAGCCACAACACGTCGTGCGTGCCTATCGCCGAATCTGCGCGCATTTCCGCCGAACCTCCCCGACGCTGTAGTCGACGATCGCGGCGGACTCTGTCGCTCGCCTCTTCGTCGTCGAGGTATTTGTAGTTCAAGCCTTTGGTGGTGGGTATCCGCACTAAGGGTGCCCGATCGTGCGAATTCGTACCCAACGATTGCCACGCTGAATTTGCTCCGTTGCGCGCAGCCGTTAGTCTTTGCGTATGCCGCTTCCTCTCCGTCTCGCACGCCTCCTCTGTGTCACTTCCCTTTCGTTGCCGTTGCTCGTCTTCGCCGCTGCGCCATTGCCCGCAGCGATCACGGCCTTGTTGCGCGGCTCCGGCCTGCCGATCTCGAGCTTCGGCATCGACGTGCAATCGGTCGATCGCGCCGACCGCTCCGCGCTCGTCGCGCTGAACGCCGAGCAGCCGTTCCTGCTCGCATCGACGACGAAGCTCGTCACGTCGCTCGCCGCGCTCGACCTGCTCGGCGCCGACCACCGCTGGCACACGAGCGCGTTCGCGACCGGCCCGCTCGCGGCCGGCCGGCTCACCGGCGACCTGGTCATCGTCGGCGGCGAGATCGGACTGACCGCGGCCGAGCTGCGGCGCTGGTTCGAGCAGATGCATGCCGAAGGCCTGCGAGAAGTGGCGGGCAACATCGTGCTCGACCGCGTCGCGCTGCTGCACGAGCGCGATCCGGCGCAAGTCGCGACGACCGCGAGCGAGCGCCTCGCCGAGGTACCGCCCGACGCGCGCGCCTACAACCTCGGCAAGCTGCTCGTCACGGTCGCGCCGGGCCATGGCGAGCGTGCGGTCGTCTCGGTGAGCCCGCGGCCTGCCAACGTGGTCGTCGTCAACGATGTGCTGATGGGCGGCGGCTGCTCGGCGTGGGCGCGCTGGCGCATCGCCGAAGCGGCGCGCGGCGGCGCGCCGCTGCAGCTGTGGGTGCGCGGCCGCTGGGACACGAGCTGCGGCAAGGACGACATCGCGTGGGTGCAGCCACCGAGCGCGGTGCGGCTCGCGCCGATGCTCGGCGCGGTGCCGGCCGTGCCGGTCGCGGCGCCGCAGCTGGTCGCGGAGCTGTGGGCCGCGGCCGGCGGCAAGCTGCGCGGCCGCGTCGTCGAAACGTCCGAAGCGGCGGCGCCGCGCCGCGTCGCCGACGCGCGCTGGTCGAGCGAGGTCGCGACGCCGCTCGCCGAGGTCCTGCGCGAGATGAACAAGACCAGCAACAACGCGGCCGCGCGCAGCGTGCTGCTCTCGCTCGCCGACGGTGCGGCACCGCGCGGCGGCGCGCTGCGCACTGCGCAGGCCCGCGTGCAGCGCTGGCTGCAGATGCAGGGGCTCGTCGACGGCGACATCCTCGTCGACGTCGGCTCGGGCCAGTCGCGCGCCGAGCGCGGCCGGCCGCGCGCGATGGTCGATCTGCTGCGCAACGCCTGGCGCAGCGCCGCGTCGCAGGTCTTCGTCGACACGCTGCCGATCGCCGGCGTCGACGGCACGCTGGTGCACCGCATGCGCAGCGGCGCGGCGACCGGACAGGCGTATCTGAAGACCGGCACGCTCTCCGACACGCGCGCGCTCGCCGGTTACGTGCGCGCGAGGAGCGGCAAGGTCTATGCGGTCAGCGCGATCGTCACGCACCCGCAGGCGGCGAAAGGCACGCCGGCGCTCGATGCGCTGATCGAGTGGATCGCCCGCGAAGGCTGACCGGACGAAGCGCGCGCCGGCGCGCGGGAGCGGTCAGTAGAGCGACCGCACCAGCGCTGCATAGAGCAGATAGAGCGCGGCGAGCAGCAGCGTCGCGAACGTCAGCGCCATCCCGACGATGCGGAAGCGGAAGTTCTCCGGGCTGCGGCTTAAGCCGCATGCGTGGACGATGTGGCCACCGAGCAGCAGCAGCCCGAGCGCATGAACGAGCAGCGAGGGCGCCTGGCCGAGCTCGACCAGCGCAATCAGCAGCAGGCCGAGCGGCACGTATTCCGCGAAGTTGGAATGCACGCGCATCGCGCGCAGCATCGGCTCGTCGCCGGCATCGCCGATCACGATGCGCAACCGGCCGCGCAGGCGCAGCGTGCGGCCGCTGAGCGTGACGAACAGCAGCGCGAGCAGCGCGGCATAGATCGAGACGATCGGAAGCCTCAAGTCATCCCCTCGGGTATCGCGACAGGGCCATCGGCAAGCCCCATAGCGCCGCGCCGAGCGGACATTCTGCCGCGACCGGCGAATTCTTCTCACCCCGCGCATTGCAGGTGGCATCGAAGTTGCGTAGCGCTGCGTCTGGTATCAACCCGACGCTCAAGATGTCGAGCGAACGGCCGAAGCTTCAGGAACACACCCTTCGCCGGAGCCTGTGTCAATGAATCTCAGAATCAAGCAACTTCGCGATCTCGTCGTCGCGCTCGACCTCGCGGATCGCAAGCTGCAACCGTTGCCCGCCGTCGCCTATCAGGCCGCGGCCCGGAATGCGATGCGCCTGACGCGCGACGAGATGGGGCTGCTGCCGATGAGTGACTTCGCCGGTCCCGCCAATTCGCTGCAGAACATCGCCGAGAACATCTACTTCAGCAGCAACCGTTGCTTCGCCGATCTCGACGGCAGCGGCCGGGCCGGCATCGCGCTGCGGGTCGGATCGGCCCTGATCGAGCGCATGCGCGGCTGTCCCGAAGTGGTCGGCCAGGAGATCGCCGAGTGCCTCTTCACGCGTCTGCGCGCCGCGCCGGCTGCCACGCGTCCGGCCATGACTCCGGCGGCGACTGCGACTCCGCCGCGCGTTCGGATGCGGACGCGAATCGCGTCGCGTCGGAGCCTCGGCGACCGCGCCTGATCCGAGGCGGCGAGGCCGCCGCCCGCTTCGGCCTCCGCTAGTCCCGAAATCCGGGCAGCTCGCGGTCCGCGACCCGCATCATCGCCTCGAAGAACAGCCGCTCGCGTTCCGCGCGCGAGTGCCGGTCGTCGGCGCCGGGTGTCTGCACGCGGGCCGCGATCTCGTCGGACAGCACTTCGAGCGGCCGCCCCGTCGACAGCGCGAGGATCTGGTTGCGGCAGACGCGTTCGATCCGATAGAGCCTCCGATAGGCCTGCGCGACGGTGTCGCCGGTCACCAGCACCCCGTGGTTCTTCATGAAGACGATCGGCCGGCCGCCCATCGCGGCCACGAGGCGCTCGCCTTCCGCGAGCGTCGCGGCCATGCCGCAGTAGTCGTCGTCGTAGGCGATCTGGCCGTGAAAGAACGCCGCGGTCTGGCTCGCCGACAGCAGCCGGTTGTCCTGCAGCATGTTCAGCGCGAGGGTCCAGGTCTGGTGCGTGTGCAGCACGACGCGCGCACCGCTGAGCCGGTGGATCGGCGCATGGATGCACTGCGCCGAAAGCTCGAGCGTGCCGCTGCCTTCGAGCACGCGGCCCTGCTCGTCGAAGACGATCAGATCGCTGGCCCGCGCTTCCGACCAGTGCAGCCCGAACGGCAGGATCAGGTACTGCCCTTCGCGACCCGGCACGGTCATCGTGAAGTGGTTGTCGATACCTTCGTCGAGCTCGTGCAGCACCGCGATCCGGTGCGCCGCAGCGAGCTGGACCCGGGCTTCGGCGAGCGCGGCCGCATCGGCGCGCGGCGTGATCAACGGACGGACGGACATGGCGATCTCCGGTAGGGCAACGAGACGAGCTTAACGCGTCGTCGACGGGTGCGCGGCGCCGCGCAGCGGCCCGCACCCTCCGGAGTTCGAAGGTCCTGACTTCACTTGGCGATCGCCGCCCCCCGAACGCCCGGCCCTTGCGAAAATGCGCGCAGGCGCGGCGGTTCGCAGCGCCCTCACGAGGCGGAGCACACGATGTCCAGACTGCGCGTCAACGGATTCGCGATCTCGCTCGACGGCTACGGCGCCGGTAACGACCAGAGCCTCGAGAACCCGATCGGCGTCGGCGGCATGGCCTTGCACGAATGGGCGTTCGGCACGCGCACGTTCAAGCGCGTGCACGGCACGGAAGGCGGCTCGACCGGCGTCGACGAGGCGTTCGCCGCGGCGGGCTTCGCGAATGTCGGTGCCTGGATCCTCGGGCGCAACATTTTC
>JBDTXV010000140.1:0-6184 GCA_040006015.1 Caldimonas sp. | reverse complement strand
CGATGCATCGGTCCGGTGCGCGAACATCGATTCGCCGAAGAACATCCGGCCGAGGCTGACGCCGTACAGGCCGCCGGCCAGCTCGCCGTCGATCCAGGTCTCGAAGCTGTGGACCCGGCCGAGCTCGTGCCATTCGCAATAGGCTTCGACCATCTCCGGCACGATCCAGGTGCCGTCCTGACCGGCGCGCGGCGTGCCGGCGCAGGCCTCGATCACGCGCCGGAACGCGCCGTCGATGCGCACTTCGCAGCCCGGCGTCCGGACGAAGCGCGCCAGCGTCTTGCGCAGCGAGCGCGCGAGCTTGAATTCGTCGACCAGCAGCACCATCCGCGGGTCGGGCGACCACCACAGCACCGGCTGGCCTTCGCTGTACCACGGGAAGACGCCGTGCGAGTACGCCTCCTCGAGGCGCCGCGGCGTCAGACGGCCGCCGGCGGCGAGCAGACCGGGCGCCTCGCTGTGGCGCGCCAACGCGAGCCGCGTGCGCGGCAGCGGGTCGTTCTCGCTCTGCAACCAGGGGATCACGGCGGCTCGCCGGCGTTCAATCGGCAGGCAACGAGTCGGCGCTCTCGACGGCGGCCATGCGAAGCGGCTTCTTCTGTTTCAGCGCGACGCCGTTCCTGACCGCGATCACCTCGGCCAGGATCGAGACCGCGATCTCGGCCGGCGTGCGGCTGCCGATATCGAGGCCGATCGGCCCGTGCAGGCGCGCGATCTCGGTGGCGGACAGGTCGAACAGCGCGAGCCGAACCTTGCGCGCCGCGGTGTTGCTGCGCGAGCCGAGCGCGCCGACGTAGAACGCCGGCGACTTCAGCGCTTCGAGCAGCGCCAGGTCGTCGAGCTTCGGATCGTGCGTGACCGCGACGACGGCGCTGTGCGGGTCGAGCTGCAGTTCGACCGCGAGGTCGTCCGGCATCGCCTTGCTGAAGATCGTGCCGGGCACGTCCCACGTCAAGTAGTACTCCTCGCGCGGGTCGCAGCAGATCACTTCGAAGTCGAGCGCGAGCGCCATCTGCGCGAGCGTGCGCGAGAGCTGTCCGGCGCCGATGACCAGCATGCGCCAGCGCGGCCCGAAGAGGGCGCGCAGCGTCCGGCCGTCGAAGCTGAACGCTTCGCCGCGTGTCGCCGCTTCGACCGTGACGCGACCGCTCTCGAGGTCGACGGCGCGCGCGACCAGCTCGTGCTGGGCGGTGCGGCGCAGGATCTCGTCGAGCCAGCCGATCTCGCCAAGCGGTTCCTGGACCAGGCGCAGGTTGCCGCCGCACGGCAGCCCGAAGCGGGCCGCCTCTTCCTTGGTCACGCCGTAGGCGATCAACGACGGCCGACCGACGCGCTCGCCCTTGCGCACGCGGTCGATCAGATCGTCCTCGACGCAGCCGCCGGATACGGAGCCGGCGACCAGGCCGTCGGCGCGCATCGCGAGCAGCGCGCCGGGCGGCCGCGGCGCCGAGCCCCAGGTTTCGAGCACGGTGACGAGCCACACCGCATGGCCTTGCGCATGCCAGTCGCGGGCTTGCACCAACACTTGCAGATCGAGGCTGTCCATCGCCGCTGTCGAACCTCCTGCGCGAACCGAATGCCGGCGCGCTCGTTTCCATCGTAGCGCGCGCCGCCGCGCCGCGTGCGCGAGCCGTGAAGTGTCCGCGCTACTGCATGAACCAGCCGTGGCTGACGACGAGCGACTGGCCGGTCAGCGCGTTGGTCGGGAAGCTCGCGAACAGCAGCGCGACGTCGGCGACGTCCTGCGTCGTCGTGAATTCGCCGTCCACAGTGTCCTTCAGCATCACTTTCCTGATCACGTCGTCCTCGCTGATGCCGAGGGCTTTCGACTGCTCGGGAATCTGCTTGTCGACGAGCGGCGTGCGCACGAAGCCGGGGCAGATCACGTTGGCGCGGACCTTGTGCGCCGCGCCTTCCTTGGCGATCACCTTGGCCAGGCCGATCAGGCCGTGCTTGGCGGCGACGTACGGCGCCTTCAGCATCGACGCTTCCTTCGAATGCACCGAGCCCATCAGAATGATGCTGCCGCCGCGGCCCGAGGCGTACATGTGCGGCAGGCACGCCTTCGTCGTCAGGAACGCGCCGTCGAGATGGATCGCGAGCATCTTTTTCCATTCGGCGAACGGGAAATCCTCGAGCGGATGCACGATCTGGATCCCGGCATTGCTGACCAGCACGTCGACGCCGCCCCAGGCCGCGACGACCTGCGCGACCGCGGCATTGACCTGGGCCTCGTCGGTCACATCGGCGCCGACCGCCATCGCGGTGCAGCCTTGACCCGCCAGCTCGTTCGCGCTGGCCTGCGCCGCCGCGAGGTTCAGGTCGGCGATCACGACGCGGGCGCCTTCGCGCGCGAACGTCGTCGCGATCTCCTTGCCGATGCCGCTCGCGGCGCCGGTGACGATGCAGACCTTGTCTTTGAGTTTCATCGGTGTTCCCGTTTCGGAGGTGGGTGGATGTCGATCCGCCGCGGTCCCGGCTGCGGCGTCAGCGCTTCGCGACAATGCGTCGATTGTGCTGATGTTCGCGCAGCGCGTTCTTCTCGACCGTCGCGGTCTTTTCCGACGGGCTCGGCGATGCGAGGTCGTAGACGTGGACGCCGCCGCTTCTGCGCCTGCGGTACAGCCAGCGCGGGTCGCTCAACGTGCGCGCCGTGTCGGCAGCGCCCGAATCCCAGTGCTCCTGCATCGAGAGGCGCGAGAACTCGTAGTCCTTCGCGTGCCCCTCGTATTGCTTGCGCCGGTAGATCAGGTGGAACACCGCGACTTCGGCCTCGCAGCGCAAGGTCGCGAGCGCCGCCGCGTCGGCATCGTTGCGCAGCGCCCGCGGCAGCTTCGCCAGCAGGCGCCGCGCCGCCTGCGCGATCGCCTGCTGTTGCAGTTCGATCGTGGTGTTCATCCGGGTCCGGCTCGAATAGCGGATGTCCTTCTCGCGCTCGCTGACCTCGACCAGCGTGCGCGGCAGCGCGCCGAACGCCGGAAACAGATCGACCTGGAACACGACACGGCGCTTCGTCCCGGGCTGGTCGAGCACGTATTGCAGCGGCGTGTTCGAGACGAGACCGCCGTCCCAATAGTGCTCGCCGTCGATCTCGACCGGCGGAAAGCCCGGCGGCAACGCGCCGCTGGCCATGATGTGGCGGACGTCGAGGCGCTCGTTCGCGGTGTCGAAATACGCGAAGTTGCCGGTGCGCACATTGACCGCGCCGACCGACAGGCGCATCGAACCGTCGTTCAGCCGCTCGAAATCGACCAGCCTCTCGAGCGTCGCGCGCAACGGCGCGGTGTCGTAGTAGCTGATCGCCGCGGCACTGCCGGGCGGCTGGAACGGCGCCGGCGGCAGCCGCGGCCTGAAGAAGCCGGGCGCGCCGAAGAGCAGCGCGAGGGCAGCGCTGCCGTTGTTCTGCAGCTCCCGGCCGGCACCGGCGAGCGCGAGCGGCGGTCCGCCGAGCGGCTCGGTCACCAGCTCCCAGAACTCGCGCAGCCGCGCGACCCGCAGCTCCGGCGGATTGCCGGCGATCAGCGCGGCATTGATCGCGCCGATCGAGATCCCGGCGACCCATTCCACCGGCTGCGCGGCGGCGCCGAGCGCCTCGAACACGCCGGCCTGATAAGCCCCGAGTGCGCCGCCGCCCTGCAGCACGAGGATGCATTCCTCATGCGGGGTGTCGGGGCTCGGTCGGGGAGCAGATCTCATCGTCGATCGGGAGCGTGGTGCCAGCGTGGCCGAAGCCCGCGAGAATACGCGACGGCGCACGGCGCATCGTGTGCCGGCCGCACGGAGCAATCAAATGAAGCTGCTGGTGTTGAACGGCCCGAACCTGAACCTGCTCGGCACGCGCGAGCCCGAGGTCTACGGAAACACGACGCTCGCCGACGTCGAGGCGACGCTGCAGCGCGAAGCGGCGCAACGCGGCGCGACGCTCGACTGCTTCCAGAGCAACCATGAGGGCGCGCTGATCGATCGGATCCACGCCGCGCGCACCGAGGCCGTCGGCTTCATCGTGATCAATCCGGGCGGACTGACGCACACCAGCGTCGCGCTGCGCGACGCGCTGGCCGGCGTCGCGATTCCGTTCGTCGAAGTCCATATCTCGAACGTGCATCAGCGCGAAGCGTTTCGCCACCACTCATATCTGTCGCCGATCGCGGTCGCGGTCGTCTGCGGCTTCGGCACGAGCGGCTACTCGATGGCCTTTCAGTTCGCCTGCGATCGCCTCGCCGAGAAGGCGCAGCGCGATCCTGGTTGATGCTTCGATCAGCTGCGATAACCCGGATCGCTGCGCTCGACGCGCCGGAGCAGCCCGGGCCAGCTCAGCGACGCGCCGGCGCCGCGCGAGACGACGCGCTCCTGTTCGGCGGCACTGCGGATGATCGCCGGATCGACCTCGGTCAACGCGCCGCTCGCGAGCGTGCCGCCGGCCTGGGCCCGGATCTGGATCGCGCAGCTCGATTCGAAGATGTACATCGACAGGAACGCGTCGGCGATCGTCGGGCCGACCGTCAGCAGTCCGTGGTTGCGCAGCATCAGGAAGCTGTTGGCGCCGAGGTCCGCGACCAGGCGCGGCTTCTCGGCGTCGCGCAACGCGACGCCTTCGTAGTCGTGATAGCCGAGGTTCGACAACACGAAGATCGACTGCTGCGAGATCGGCAGCAGGCCGGCCTTCTGCGCCGACACCGCGACGCCGTTCAGCGTGTGCGTATGCATCACGCACTGCACGTCGTGGCGCGCCGCATGGACTGCGCTGTGGATCGTGAAGCCGGCCGGATTGATCGGGAACGTCGTGTCTTGCAGCACGTTGCCTTGCAGGTCGATCCGGATCAGGCTCGATGCGCTGATCTCCTCGAACATCAGCCCGTACGGGTTGATCAGGTAGTGGTCCGTGCCCGGGATCCGCGCGGTGATGTGCGTGAAGACCAGGTCGTCCCACTTGAAGAGCGCGACGAGGCGGTACGCCGCGGCGAGGTCGACGCGGGTTTGCCATTCGTCGGCCGACACCTTGTCGGCGAGGCTCGGGATCGAAGCGAGGATTTCGGTCGTTGCGTTCATGCGGGCGCTCCTTCGGGATCGACGATCGCCTCGCAGTATCGGCGAGTCGGTCGTCCGCGTCGCCGGAATGAACCGGAAGCGATGTGGGGCGTCGCGTACGATCCGATCGATGCGGTCATCTTTCGACGTTGCGGTCCCAGGCGGTGCGAATGCGCGTGACATGCGGCATCGCAAGGTCGGATCCGGCCGCGCGGCCGCGCTCGCGCTGACGCTTCTCGTCGCGGGCTGCGGCGGCGGCGGCGACGCGCCGACTCCTCCCGATGCGCACCAGAATGCGCTGACGTTGCGCGACGCGCAGCGCGCGCTGCTGGTCACGCTGCTGTCGGACCCGACGAATCCGGTCGCACTGCTCGCATTCGATGCCAACGTCAGGCTGCTGCGGGACGTCGGGGTCGACGAATTCTGCGGCGCGAAGCCGATGACTCTCGATCCGGCATACGAGATCTGCTCGGCCGAATACGGCGTGCTGACGACGAAGCGCTAGGCAGACACCAGGCAGGAGCTAGGCCGCAGCCGGCGTGCGCCGTCCGATCCACAGTTTGCGCGCAAGCGGCCAGAACCAGATCGCGATCGTCAGCGCGCCGAGCGTCGCCGCGATCGGCCGGCCGAAAAACGCGAGGACGTTGTTGTCGGCCTTGATCATCGAGGAGACGAAGTTTTCCTCGAGCATTCGGCCGAGCACGACGCCGAGGATCAGCGGCGTAATCGGAAAATCGTTGGCTTCGAGCACGTAGGCGACGACGCCGGCGACCAGCATGATGCCGACGTCGAACGCGGTGTTGTTGATCGCGAACGCGCCGACGACGCAGAACAGCAGGATCACCGGCATCAGCACTTCGCGCGGCACCTTCAGGATGCGCTTGGCCGCCTTGATGCAGAGCCAGCCGAGCGGCAGCATGATCAGGTTCGCAATGACGAAGAGCAGGTAGACCGCGTAGATGTTCTGCGGATTGGTCGTGAACAGCGTCGGGCCCGGGTTCATGTTCTTCATGTACAGCACGCCGATCACGATCGCGGTGATCGAATCGCCCGGGATGCCGAAGACCAGCGCCGGAATCCAGGCGCCGGCGAGCGCGCTGTTGTTGGCCGAGCCGCTCTCGACGATGCCCTCGACGTGGCCGGTGCCGAACTTCTC
>JBDTXV010000139.1:0-6199 GCA_040006015.1 Caldimonas sp. | reverse complement strand
GCCTACGCGAGCTTATTGCCGCGGCGCGAGGAAAACCGGGTGTGCTGACGTTTGCTTCCTCTGGAGTTGGCACTGCCACGCACTTGGGAATCGAGGAATTCAACCAAGTGGCGGGAATCAAGGCGGTACACGTCCCCGCAGTGCAGGGCGAGGCGATCGCCGACACCATTGCCAATACGGTTGTGGGTCGCAGGACTTACATGATGGCGCATTGAGCGTGCTCTTACCGACATTCGATCCGGCAATCTCGTTGCGCTGGGCGTGACGACCAAGAATCGCTCGTCCTTGCTACCCGAGGTTCCGACGATCGCTGAAGCCGGCGTCGCCGGTTTCGACTACCCGATCTGGTATGGAGTATGGGTGCCGACGGGGACTCCTGCTGGCGTGGTGAACAAACTGGCGAGAGACATCGCGCAGGTGATGGCCACGCCCGATTTGCGCGATTGGCTCACAAAACACGGAGCCGATCCGATGAGCATGACCCCGCCCGAGTTCGCTCGCTTCGTGCTGAGCGAGAGTGAACGAGCTGCACGGATCGTCAAAGCCGCAGGCATCAAACCTCAATGAGTTTGCGAGGCCGCCTGCGGAGCCGAGAATTGGAGCTTCAGGGCTGAGTCGTCGTCTGGTGGACGATCGCTGACGTGCCAGCCGTCGGCTCGCAACCCTGAGCGGACATCCAATTGTCTAGGTTCTGAGTTCCAAAATCGGACGCTTATCGAGCCGCGCATGACGGCGAGAGGCGGCGCGAATGTGGGTCCGCACGCCGGCCGCTGAGTAGGTCAATCGATGATGCGGGTTGCAGCAATCAGGACGGGCGAAGGGATGCGAATGCTTAGTGCTCGTGCTGCTTTGCGATTAACGACGAAATCGAAGTTTGTTACCTGCTGGATCGGCAGATTGACAGGCTGAGCCCCGTTCAAAATCTTGTAGAGGTAGTTGGCGGCGTTTCGCGCGACCTGCAGCCAGTCGACCGAATAGCTCATCATCAAGCCGAGGTCGGTGAAGGTCGTTCCGTCGCCGATCGCAGGAATTCGATGCTTGATGGCCAGGGCCGCGATCTCGGGTTGGTGAGTCCCCGTCAAGAGCGAGCTCGCGACGGCGACGCCGTCCGCTCGCTGCCGAGCCATCTGCTCGAACGCTGGAGCGAGATCTTCGGATTTGCGCACTTCCTGGAACTTCACCCGGAGGCGGCTCGCTGTTAAGTCCTTGAGAAACCAAGCCATGCGCGGCTCCGACACGGGTGTCGTAAGCAGCACGATCGATGCTGAAGCGCCGAGGACCTCGAAGAGGATCTGGACCCGCTTCAAGTCCAGTTCGACCGGAACCGAGCCCCCCGTGAGGTTGCCTCCCGGTCTGGCCAAGCTGGCCACCAAGCCGGCAGCGACGGGATTGCCCACGGCTGCGAACACAATCGGGATCGTCGTGGTCGCTCTCTTGAGAGCCCGTGCACCGACGAAGCCGCTTCCGGTGAAAAGCACGTCGGGTTGCGCGGCCACGAGATCCGCCGCAAGCCCATCGAGCAGGGTCGGATTGCCGCGCGCCGAGCGATAGTCGGTTATGCGATTCACCCCCTCGACCAGACCGAGGCGGGCAAGCTCGGTCTCGAACTCAATCGCGATCGGGTCTGACGGTGGGCCGGGAGATTCGTCGGCACGACCTATCTCGAGGTGCCCCATCCGGTAGACCTTCGTTCGCGTCTGCGCCGCGCCGAAAGCCGAAACGGTGACGCCCGTTCCAGCGAGCGCCTGGCAGAAGAGCCGCCGACCGAGCATTGCGACATCCTACGCCCACAATCCCAGCCGCTGCTGTGTTCCTTACCGGAAGGTGTACTTTGCAGTCAGCTTGAAAAAGCGACCGACCGCGCTGTGCATGGCCGATTGGTACGCCGAGTACGTGTTCGGCACCTGGTTCGCATCGAAGGGCGCCTGCACGTTGTCAACGTTCGTGATTATCAGGCCGAGATCGAGCTGCCGAGAAACGGTGTAGCCGATGAACAAGTCCGTGGTGAGCCAGGCGTTCACGGTGCACAGCTCAGGCCGGTTGGTTCCTGCTGCGTCGAACGGGCAAATAAGATTCGCTGGCGACTGCGCGCGCAGGTAGCTGCCTGTGTAATTGAAGGTCAACGCGCTCCGCCATGGACCGCGGTCGAGGCTGAACGACAGCGACGCCCGGACTTTCGGCCGCAGGTACAGGCCGGCGTTGTCAGCAAGCGGCGCACCGGGCGTCGGCGAAGTCCAGAAGTGCGGCATCCACGAATAGGTGCCGTCAATGCCGAGCTGCCCGAGATCGCTGATCGCCGTTCGCGCCTTACCAGTCGCGTCGACGCCCCAGGTGCGAGACTCGGCGATGTTCAAACCGGTGATGTTGATCCGGTCGATCGTGCCGTCGGGGTTGCGCACGACCGCGCCCGGAAGCTCGTCTTCATGCGCCAGAAGATACGTGGCGTCGACGCCAGTAATCTGGTCGCGGCGGCGAATGTGGAACGCATCCACCGTGAACGACGCACCCCGCCATGGCTCGAAGACGATGCCGGCGGTTGCCGTCGTGGCGCGCTCCGGCTTCAATCCGGGATTGACGGACACGTCGATCCGCACGCGCACGTCGCAGTTCGGATTGGCGAGACTCGGCACCGGACACGTCTTCGGGTCGCGCACCTGGCCGAAGAAATGCGACGCTCCCGGGTTGCTCTCGACCGGCGAAGGCGCCCGGAACGCGGTCGCGTATGTCGAACGCAGAGCGACCCCCGGCAACGCCTGCCACTTCAGGCCCGCTTTCGAGTTGGCTGTACCACCGACATCGCTGTAGTGGTCGTAGCGTTCGGCAAGCGACGCTTCGAGCGAGCGCGTGATCGGAAGCGACAGCTCGGCATAGGCCGAGGTCACCGTCCGGTTCCCTGCGGCCATCGGTCCGAATAGGACGCTGATTTCGCCAGAAGCAATGCGCGGATCGACCGCCGTCGAGAAGCGTTCGCGCCGCACCTCGCCGCCGATCGCGAGCTGCACCGGGCCGCCGGACAGGCGATAGACCTCGCGCGAGCCGCGCAGATCGGCCATCTCCAGCGACGATGTTCCGACATCGACGAGCTGCGGGTAGAGGCGCGCCATCAACGCCGGGTCGTTGGCCCCGGGGTCCGCGAAGCGAAAGCCCGGAACGGCCCGTCCGGTGGCGTCGAACACCTCGTTATGCAGCACGGTGTCGCTGATGACGCCGTTCGTCGTCGCGAGCGTCTTCGAATGCGACCAGAGCAATGCGCCCTCGACGTCCCAGCCGGCCAGATCGCGATGACGCACGCCGGCGACGACGCGCTGGGCGTCGGTCGTCGGCGCGTACACGCGGGGCTCGTCGGCGAAGCGCGTGCGCAGCGCCACCTCGAACGGATACGGATTCTGCGGATGACCTACCGGAAGAAGGAATAGGCCGAGGGGCGACGTTCCGGTCGCGGAGTAAAACGACGACGGAAAGTTCAAGTTCTGCCCACGCACGACGGTACGACCGAACATCGCATCGCCGAACAGTTCGAAGCCGCGCGGCAAGGCCGCCGTGCCCGCAATGAAGAGTGCATCGCGCTGCGATTGGGTGACTAGATCGCGAACCGGTCGGGAGAGGCAACCGCCGGGCAGCGTCGAGCCGGGCTCGCCGATGCTCGTGCACCCCGGAAGAGGCTGCAGGAAGGTCCGGTTGTTGGCCGTGTAGAGATTGCCCGGATAGCCGGATGTGTTGCGAAGGTCGCCCAGGCCGAAGCCGCGGTAGTCGGCCGTTTGCGAGTGCCAGCGCGCCTCGTTCTTGACGGGTTCCTGGTCCAGATGGGACAGGCCGGCAAAGACGTTGTAGCCATCGGCGGCCAGATCGCCGAAGCCGAGTGTCGCGCTCGCCTGACGCTGCCTTGCGTCGCCATGACTCGAGAGGCCGAAGCTCGCCGCGGCCTCGGCGCCGCGGTATTCTCGGCGCAGGATGACGTTGACGACACCGGCGACGGCATCGGAGCCGTAAATAGCGGAAGCTCCGTCGAGGAGGACTTCGACGCGATCGATCAAACTGATCGGAATTTGGTTCAGGTCGACGAAGGTGGCAGGGTCGTAGGCCGCGGGGACGCCGAACGACGTCACGCGTCGGCCGTTGATCAGCACCAGGGTCGATCCGGCACCCAGACCACGCAACGAAACGGCGCCCGAGCCGCGGGTGCGTGCAACGTCGTTCTCGTTCGCGGCGCCGAAGTTGTTGGCCGGCAACTTCTGCAGCACGTCAGTGAGAGACACGGCGCCCGAGCGTGCGATCTCTTCCCGCGTGATCACCTGGACGGGCGCAGGTGTCTCTGTGTCCGTGCGGATCAGCCTGGAGCCTGTGACCTGCACCGCCTCGAGTGCTCGCGAATGATCGTCGGTTGAAGTCTGCGCGGCGACCCGGCCGACCGACAAGCAAGCGAGTACCAAAACGGTCAACAAATCTCTGCTCGACATCGGTCCCCCGTTTCCCGTGCGGCACTCGGCGGCCCCGCGTCGGCGAGTGTGATCGATCCTGGTCAGCGCGGGCACTGAAATCGGTGCAGTGCCGAGTTCTTTGGATCGCGGACTCGCTGTTCGATCAAGAGCGGTCGTCCGTCTACGTCTGCTCGTGGCCGTCCAGCGACTGTTGCGACGGTCTCAGAACGACCCCATCCTGTCTTTGGCCAGCCACCCAAGCAGCCCTTCGCGCCGCCATGCGGCGTTAGCGCGCCGCCTGCTGCTGCCCCCAAAGCGCTACGATCTCGCGGTGGTAGGGGATGTTCGTCAGGAGCATCTGTCGCAGCGCGGCGTCGGTGATGGCGTTGGCCTGGGCCATCAGCGCGCGATGGGCGTGTTGCAGCCAGGCGGTGGCGCGGGGGTCGCCCGCGGCGGCGAGCACGCGATGGATGGTGAGTTCGGTCCGGCGGGGCTCTGCGGCACCGTCGAAGCTCGCTGCCGCGGCCTCAGCGGCATCGGCGGCGACCGGTTCGCCCGCCGCGGCGGGGCCACCGACTGCATCCGCCTGCGCGCTCGCATCTGCCTGCAACAGCAGCGATTCCACCTCACTCAGCGCGCCGCCGATGTCACCCTGCGCCAACGCCAGCCTCGCCAAGCCGGCACTCGCCTCGAATTGCCAGCCGGAGCTGACCGCATGCGCCACGTAGGCTGCCCGGGCATAAGCCTGAGCCGCCGGCGCCAGCCGGCCCAGCGCCGCTTCGGCGTCGCCCAGGCGTGTCGAGGCTTCAGCCTCCCAGTCCCGCGCCTGTACCGCCATCGCGGTGTCTAGCGCGCTGCGCGCGAAGGCCAGCGCACGGGCATCGTCGTCCTGCCACAGCGCCAACGCCGACAAGCTGCACAAAGGCGCGCATTCCGCCACCCGGTCGCCGTTCTGGCGCGTCAGCCGCAGTCCGTCTTCCAAGTCGTGTCGGGCTGCGGCCAAGTCGCCCAGGTTTAGCCAAGCGCCACCGACGTTGCCCAGCGCGGTCGCTTCACCCCGCCGGTCGCCGGTTTGCCGATACAAGTTCAGGCCTTCGCGGAATAGACCAGGCATGCGCACCGGGTCGTCTTGGCTCCCGGCCAGCACTGCGAGGCTGTTGAGGCAGTCCGCCTGTGCTTTGAGCAGCCCGCGCGCTCTCGCCTCGTCCAAGGTCTGCTGCAGCAAGGCCTGTGCGTCGTCCCAACGGCCCGTGAACATCGTCGCCGTACCCAAAAGCCTCAGGCTGATCAGCCGAAGGCCGTGCAGGCCATCGTCGGCGTCCACAGGCACGGCGCTGCCCGCCCCGCTGGCCAGCGCCGCGTCGGCCAGCGCCACCGCGCGCCGGGCTGACTGCTCGCACTCGCTCCATGCGGCCATGCGCATCGCCCGGTATGCCCGTCTGTAGGCGGCGTAAGCCCACCGGGCATCGTCGCCCAGCATCTCGGCAACACGGTCCATCGCATCGAGGTCCGTCGCCTGGCGCTCGCGCTCGCCCTGCATGTCCAGCGTCTGCTCGCGCGCACGCAGCAGCCGCCAGCGCAAGGGTGCCTGTGCCTGTGCCTGGCGCGGGCTGTCCCCCGTCCGGTCCAGCATCGCGAGGGCTTGGCTGACGTGTTCTAACGCCGCCGCATGCGCCATCCGCCCGGCGGCGTGTTCGGCGGCGCGGGCCGTTCCCGCGCCGGGCGTGCCCGGCATCGGCGACACGCGCGTGCTCGGTCGCTTCCTGCGCGACGTCACGAAG
>JBDTXV010000138.1:0-6199 GCA_040006015.1 Caldimonas sp. | reverse complement strand
GCATCTCGATGGTGGTGCTGACGATGGGCGTGATCATGCCGACGGTGCAGAAGGCCGGCATCGATCCGCTCTGGTTCGGCGTCTTCATCGTCGTCGTCGTCGAGATGGCGCAGGTCACGCCGCCGGTCGGGTTCAACCTGTTCGTCCTGCAGGGGATGACGAAGCGCGAGATCGGCTACATCGCGCGCGCGGCGTTTCCGTTCTTCCTGCTGATGGCGCTGATGGTCGTGCTGCTCTATGCGTTCCCGCAGCTCGTGACGTTCCTGCCGAATCAGATGAAGGGTTGACGTGCGGCGAGTGCCGGAGCCGCGCCCGGCAATCCGCGTCCGGCCAGCGCTTCGGCCTCGGCGTTGCTCAGGCGCGTGCCGTCGTCGCGCATCTGCGCAAAGCGATCGGCGCCGAGATCGATCTGGGCGGCGGCAGCGGCCAGGCCTGCCAGGCGGGCCTCGTTCGGCTGCCGCGCATCGTCGTGCGCGACGTACCAGGCATCGACGAAGCCGAGCAGCAACGCGGCATCGATGCAGCGCCCGTCCTGCGCGGCCAGCAGCGCGACCGAATCGAGCAGCAGGTAGCCCCAGTCGTTGCGCCACATCAGCGGCAGCGCCTCGGCGGCGGCGGCTTGCGCCTCGACTCGTTGCCCGTCCAGCAGCAGCGCCGCGCACAGGTTGCTGAGCGCGAGGCCCAGGTTCGACGGCTGGTCCAGCTCGCGCAGCTGGCGCACCGCGCGATGGCCGAGCTCAATCGCTTCGGGCAGGTCATCGGCCATCAGTGCGGCATCGGCGAGCTTCAGCCGCGCCCACGCAGCAGCGCGGTCGGCGCCGGCTCGATCGGCGAGCTCCAGCTCGCGCCGGCTCGCGGCGCGGTAGCCGGCCGCATCGTCGCGATGGATACAGACACCGGCCAGCGCCGAAGCGCCCCACATGCGCCGCCGCAGCGACCAGTCCGGCTGCTCCAACGCACGGACCTCGGCGATCGCGGCGTCGGCCGCGTCGAACTCGTGCGCACGCGAACATTCGGCGGCATAGAAGCCGAGTGCGAAATGCAGGCGCGCCAGATCCTGCAATTCGCGCCATGCGGCGACAGCCTGCCGCGCCGCGTCCCGCCGCGACACGACCTCGAGCGCGAACAGGCCGTGCGATGCGATGCAGGACCAGATCCAGGCCCGCGCCCGGGGTCCGGCTCCGGGCAGCATCGCGAACAGCGCTTCGGCACGGCGGCGACGCGGCGCGTTGATGTTGCGCATGTTGTCGAGGCGCTGCAGCGCATTGCCGGTCAGCGCCGCGACGTCGGCGTCGCCGCGCGCGCAGGCGCGATCGAACGCGGCCTGCAGGTCGTCGTATTCGGGAGCGTACGCATCGAGCCAGGGCCGGTCGCCGAGCTCCCAGAACCGCGCATCGATCTCGAGCGCCAGTGCGGCCAGCGCTTGGCCGTGCCGCACCTGCGTTGCCTCGCGCTCCGCGTGGTCGTCGAGCTTCTCGGCGGCGTAGATCCGCATCGTCTCGAGCAGGCGGTAGCGCGGCGGCTCGAGTCGCTCGAGCTGGACCAGAGATTTGTCGACCAGCGCGGCGAGCGCATCGAGCACCCCATATTCGTCGAGTCCGGTCGCCTCGGCGACGCGCTGTGCGGTGTCGATGCGAAAGCTGCCCGCGAATGCCGAGAGGCGGCGTAACACCGCCTGCTCGGGCGGCGCGAGCAGCGAATGGCTCCAGTCCAGCGTCGCGCGCAGCGTGTGCTGGCGCGCCGGAACGCCGTGGCTCGCGCCGCGCAAGAGCCGCAGCCATTCAGACAGTCGCGCATCGAGCGCCTCCGGCCCGAGCATCGGCAGACGCGCCGCCGCCATCTCGATCGCCAACGGGATTCCGTCGAGATGGTGCAGCAGATCGATCGCGGCGCGCGCGTTCGCCGGCGTCAACGCGAAGCGCCGGTCCGCGAGGCGCGCGCGCTGCTCGAGCAACTGGGCCGCGGTGTAGTCGTGCAGATGCTCCGCCGGCGTGTTCGGCGGCGGCACCGTCAACGGATCGAGCCGGTAGACGCGTTCGCCCGGCACCCGCAACAACTCCTGCGAAGTCACCAGCACGCAGACACCGGGGGCCGCAGACAGCAGCGCGTGCACGAGCCGTCCGACATCGGCGACGAGATGCTCGCAGTTGTCGAGCACCAACAGGATCCGACGCTGGGCCAATGCGGCCGCCAGCAGCTCGGTGGCGCTGCCGCGTCCGTCGCCGAGCTGCAGGTTCGCGCCGGTCGCGATCGCGGCCGGCAGATGCTCGCCAACTGCGACCGGCGACAAGTCGACCCATGCGACGTCGGACGCTTCTGCGCCGGCTTCGCGGCGCGCGACTTCCTGCGCGACGCGTGTCTTGCCGATACCGCCCGGACCGAGCACCGTGACCAGGCGGTTCTCGGCGATCCACAGGTGCAGCGTGCGGACCGCGTCCTCGCGGCCGATCAACGCGTCGGTGTGCGTCGGCAGGCGCGCCGCTCGCGCCGCCTGGGCCGTTGCGGGCGAGGCGGACGCAACCGGTGCCGACGCAGCGAAATCAGCGGTCACGGACGACGCCAGGGTCGCCGCGGACGCAGCGAATGGCTCGGACCTGGCGCCGCCGGACACTCGCGACGCCGGTTCGGTCGCCCCGGGCGATGTTTCCAGCGGCAGTGCGAAGCGATAGCCGAGTCCCGGGATCGTCGCGATCGCGCGCGGACCGAGTACCTTGCGCAACCCGGAAACCTGGACCTGCACGTTGGCTTCTTCGACGACCAGACCCGGCCAGACGCGATCGAGAAGGTCGGACTTCGTGATCAGCTCGCCGCGGCGGCCGATCAGCGCCAGCAGCAGATCAAACGCGCGCGCGCCGAGCGGCAGAGGCTGCTGCTGATGGAGCAGCAGTCGCTCCGCCGGACGGACTTCGAAGTCACCGAACCGGTAGCTCTCCAAACGCCACCCTCCCCGCAACAGGCACCGGCGCAGTGGCGCAGACGCAGCGAGGGCATCCTATCCGAGCGTCGGCATCGGCGAATCGCCAGGACGCAGGACGCGTACCCGGTCGATGGGCGCACGACCGCGGCCGCCGCCACCGCCGCAGCCGCGTTTTTGAACGCTTATGCAGCGTTTAAGGACTTCCGGCAGCGCGCGGCCGACAGTCGTCCCGAAGGCATCGCACGCCGGTGCCGATCCCGGACAGCCACCAAGGAGATTGCATGAAGCCCGAAAAGACCCCGATATCGAGCACCGGTCGCGCCAACCCGAGGCGGCGCGCGGCGACGTGGCTCGTCACGCTGCTGGCGATTGGCGCCACCGCCTTTCTGTTCTTGGCGTCGCCGCCGGTCCGGAGCCTCGATGCGCCGGCATTCGATGTCAGAGCGGCGCCGCGCGGTCCGGCAGGTCCGCGCAACAGCGGCAACGGGATGCCGTCGCACGAGGCGATCGTGCCGATCGACCACTCCGTCGTCGGTGGCCTGGCATCCACGCCGGGAGACGACGACGCGGGGCGGTCGATCGCCGCTTACGAGCACTGACGGCGGTGTCGTCGCGCTCGGTTGCTTGGGCAGCCAGCAGACACAGACCGAAGCAGCCGCCGTGGGCGGCTTTGTCGTCGTCAGGTCGACGCGACCAGCGTCGCGCCGCCCCACACGACCAGCAGCACGCCGGCGCCGCGACCGAACCAGTGCCCGGCCGGCCCGAGCTTTTCGACCAGCACGAACAGCGCGATCCCGGCGATCCACGCGAGGTTCATCACGCCGCCGACGAAGAGCAGCCCCATCAGCAGCCAGCAGCAGCCGACGCAGACGGCGCCGTGGCGCAACCCCATCCGGAGCGCACCGCCGGCGCCTGGCCGCCAATGGCTGACGACGAAGTCGAGCGGCGAACGGCAATGGCGCAGACAGGCCTGCTTCAACGGCAGCCACTGGTAGATGCCGGCGGCGATCAGCAAGGCGCCGGCCAGCACCCGGCTCGTCGTCTGCATCATCGGCGACAGCAGCGTGATGCGCTCGAGCGCGAACTGCAGCGCGGTCGCGCCGATACTGAAGCCGGCCCAGACCGCGAGATAGCCGAACGCGAACAGCCCCGCCGCATGCGGCGCGCCGCCGCTCGCGCTGCGCCGGCGCGCGAGCATCGTGTAGAACAGGATCATCGGCGCTGCGCTCGGCAGCATCATCGCGGCCATCATCGCCGCCCACATCGCGAGCAGCAGGCCCGCATGGCCCGGCGTCAGCGGGCCGGTGCTCATCGGCATCAGCATGTCGCCCATCGCCTGCATCATTCCGGCGCCGGAAAAAAGGTAGGCCCAGGCCAGCACGACGACGAAGAGCAGGCACGCGACGACGAGCAGCCGATCGCGGCGCAGCGCCGCATCGATCAGCGAGCCGACCGCCAAGTCGCCCTCCGCGGAAGCACGCGAGGCAGCCACCGCGACGCTACGCGACGACCCCCTCCGGCGTCTGCACGACGTGGGCGAGCGTGCTGTGCGACGCGTGCGTCTCGAAGGCGATCGCGCCGCGGCTGCTTATGTCGCACGAGGCGATCTCGCCGACACGGTGTTCGAAGCCCTCGGGCATCAAGACCTGGATGCGGTGCGGTGCGCCGGTCACCGGGTTCTTGATCGGCTCGACGTCGCTGTCGAGCACGCCCGGGACCGTCAGCCGCGCGGTCCGCGCCGCCTCGTCGAACTGCAACGTGATCGGCGCGAAGATCGGCTCGTGCATCTTCGTGACGATCAGGCTGCAGATCTGGAACAGCGTGCCTTCGGCCGAGTTCTGCCCCGACATGATCTGGAACAGCGCATCGCGCTGCTCGGGCGTCGCGCGCTCGTCGATGATCGGCTGCAACTGGCCGTTGCCTTCGTGCAGCGCTCCGGGGAACGAGACCACTGCGAAGAAGCTCAGGCCGTCGAGACTCGTGTTCCCGAAATGCCCCTTCGTGATCCGCATCCCGAGGAAGCCCTTGCAAAACCCAAGCGTCGGCCTGGCATTGAAGTCGCACGGGCAACCGTAAGCGCACGAGCAGTTCTTCAACCAGTCGCCCTCGAGGCGCCAGTTCGCGTTTGCCATGAATGCCTCCCGAAAACGCACCGCGAGGGCGGCGCCAGCGCCACTATCTGCCCATTGCGGGCGCGGCGCAAGACCTTCCTTATCATCGGTGCCATCCACCGTCAGCCGAGGACAGCCATGCCGCCCGCATCGGTTTCGAGCTACATCGAAACGCGCAGCCACGAGCTGCGCAAATCGCGCCTGCTGATGATCGACGGCAATCTCGCCGTCAACGCGCGCAGCGCCGAAGGCGGCGTCAGCGCGCGCGTCTACGACGCCGGCTATTGGGGTTTCGCGTCGGCGCCGCATGCCGATGCGGGCGCGACCGATCGCGTCCGCGACAAGGCGCGCCAGAACGCGCGCACGATGGCGCGCTTCGGCGCGAAGACGAGCCTCGATCTGCCCGGCGGCAGCTATCGCGGCGAGCACGCCTTCGCCGGGCGCGCCGCACTGACTCCGAAGGAATGCATCGAGCGCCTCGCCGAGCTGCATGCCTGGTGCGCGGCGCGCTATCCGGCGCTGAAATCGACGCAATTCATGCTGCAGGACGAGCACCACAGCAAGCGCCTCGCGACCAGCGCCGGCAGCGACGCGCTGAACAGCATCCAGCGCGCGGTCTGCTACGTGACCTTCACCGCGGAAGACGATCGCGGCGCACCGGTGCAGATTCTGGAGCGGATCTCCGGCAAGGGCAGCCTCGCCGATCTCGACCTGTCGACCGATGCGCTCGCGCCGCTGCTCGAGCAGATGCATGGTCACCTGCAGGCGAAGCGCCATGCGGTGCCGGCCCGCGGCGGCCTGCACACCGTCGTGATGGGACCCGACCTCGCCGGCATCCTCGCCCACGAGGCGATGGGCCATCCGTGCGAGGCCGATCTCGTGCTCGGCGGCGCGATGACGCGCGACCTGGTCGGCGAGCACCTCGCGCGCGAGCTCGTCACGATGGTCGATTTCGCGCACACGTTCGACGGCGCGGAAACGATGGTCCCGGTCTATGCCGACGACGAAGGCACGCCGGCGCGCGACGCGATGCTGATCGAGCGCGGGCGGCTGACCGAATTCATGAACAGCCGCGAGACCGCGGCGCGCCTCGGCATCGCGCCGACCGGCAATGCGCGCGCCTACAACCCGAACGACGAGCCGCTGGTGCGAATGCGCAATACCGCGATCC
>JBDTXV010000137.1:0-6202 GCA_040006015.1 Caldimonas sp. | reverse complement strand
GCCTGTCGGCGCCGATCGGCTTCAAGAACGGCACCGACGGCAACATCCGGATCGCGATCGATGCGATCCAGGCGGCGGCCCGGCCGCATCACTTTCTGTCGGTGCACAAGAACGGCCAGGTCGCGATCGTCGAGACCCGCGGCAACAGGGATTGCCATGTGATCCTGCGCGGCGGCAAGACGCCGAACTACGACGCCGCCCACGTCGCCGCGGCGTGCCGCGAGATCGAAGCGGCCGGGCTCGACTGCACGCTGATGGTCGACTGCAGCCATGCCAACAGCAGCAAGCAGCACACGCGCCAGATCGACGTCGCCGGCGATGTCGCCGCACAGCTGAAGGCGGGCAGCCGCTGCATCTTCGGCGTGATGGTCGAGAGCCATCTGCACGCCGGTGCGCAGAAGTTCAACGCCGGCAAGGACGACCCGTCCAGGCTCGTCTACGGCCAGAGCATCACCGACGCCTGCATCGGTTGGGACGACACGGTGACCGTGCTGCAGACCCTTGCCGATGCGGTGACGGCACGGCGGACGGCGGCGTGAATCCGGTCGAGCGGCCGCTGCTCGTCGCCTGTCTGTGCGCACAGTGGTGCGGCGTCTGTCGCGACTATGAACCGGTGTTCGCGCAGGCGGCGCAGGCCTTCGAGGCACGCGCCGATTTCATCTGGGTCGACATCGAGGATCACGACGAGACGCTGGGCAACATCGACGTCGAGACCTTTCCGACCGTGCTGATCGCGCGCGCCGACGAGGTCCTGTTCTTCGGTGCCGTCGCGCCGCACGGCTCGACGCTCGCTCGCATCGTCGAGAGCGCGTCGGCCGGAGAACTGACGCCTCCGGTCGTCGAACAGCCGGTCGAGGGCCTGGCGGCGCGCGTGCGCGCGCTGCCGAAGATCGCCGTCGAGCGCCGCGCCGGCCGTTAGGCGTCGCGAGCCAGGCGCTCGCTGCGCCAGTAGACGTCGTCGCCGCCGAGCCCGTCGAGGTTGGCCCGGTTCAACACGCGCGCGAGAACGAACATCAAGTCGCTGAGCCGGTTCAGGTATTGACGCGGCTCGGCCCGGACCGCATCGATGCCGGCGAGCGCGACGACGGCGCGCTCGGCGCGGCGCGCGACCGTGCGCGCCACATGGGCGAGCGCGGCACTGCGCGTGCCGGCCGGCAGAATGAATTCCTTCAAGCGCGGAAGCGCGGCATTGTGGTGCGCAAGCGCTTCGTCGAGGCGCAGCACCGCGTCGGCCTTCAGCAGTTCGAAGCCCGGAATCGAAAGCTCGCCGCCGAGGTTGAAGAGCTCGTGCTGGATCACGACCAGCAGCTCGCGGACGTCGTCGGGCAGCGGCTCGGCAAGCAACACGCCGAGAGTCGAATTCAGCTCGTCGACGTCGCCGAGCGCCTGGATCCGCAGATGGTCCTTCGGCACGCGCGCACCGTCGCCGAGTCCGGTGGTCCCGTCGTCTCCGGTGCGGGTCGCGATCTGCGTCAACCGATGCGCCATGCGCGGAATGCTAGCAGCGCGCTCCCCGGCACCGGGCAGGGTCGATACCGCTTCGCGTCGCCGCTCTTCCTACAATAGGTCAGGCGCCGTCCTGTGCGCCGGAGGAACAGCGATGAACGCTCCCCTGTCCGCCCACTTGCTGCCGCGCCTCGAGCCGCGACCTGTTCCGGCCGAGATGGTCGACGCGCTGAAGTCCCGCTTCGGCGAACGCTGCTCGACCGCACTCTCGGTGCGCGAGCAGCATGGCCGCGACGAATCGCCGATCGACGCGCCGCCGCCGGACGCGGTGGTTTTCTGCGAGAGCACCGAAGACGTCGCCGAAGTCGTCAGACTGGCCGATCGCTACGCGGTTCCGGTGATCCCGTTCGGCGTCGGTTCGTCGCTCGAGGGTCATCTGCTCGCGGTGCAGGGCGGCGTCAGCATCGACTTGAGCCGGATGAACCGGATCCTGTCGCTGCACCCGGAAGACCTGACGGTGACGGTGCAGGCCGGCGTGACCCGCAATCAGTTGAACAACGAGATCCGGCACACCGGGCTCTTCTTCCCGATCGATCCGGGGGCCGACGCGAGCATCGGCGGGATGAGCGCGACGCGGGCCAGCGGGACGAACGCGGTGCGCTACGGCACGATGCGCGAGAACGTGCTCGGGCTCACCGTCGTGACCGCGCAGGGCGAAGTCATCCACACCGGAACGCGCGCGCGCAAATCGTCGGCCGGCTACGACCTGACGCGGCTGATGATCGGCAGCGAAGGCACGCTCGGCGTCATGACCGAGATCACCGTCAAGCTCTATCCGGTGCCCGAAGCGATCTCGGCCGCGACCTGCACGTTCCCGAGCATCGATGCCGCGGTGCGGACGACGATCCAGCTGATCCAGCTCGGCGTGCCGATCGCGCGCTGCGAGCTACTCGACCAACACGCGGTGCGCGCTGTAAACCGGCACGACAAGCTGAACCTGACCGAAGCGCCGATGCTGCTGATGGAGTTTCACGGCAGCGCGGCTTCGGTAGAAGAGCAGGCCTCGACGGTGCAGGAGATCGCGAGCGAGCACGGCGGCGAACACTTCCAGTGGGCGACGACCCCGGAAGAGCGGACGAAGCTCTGGACCGCGCGTCATCGCGCCTATTTCGCCGGCCTGCAGATGAAGCCGGGCAGCCGCACCGTGACGACCGACACCTGCGTGCCGATCTCGCGCCTGGCCGAATCGGTGACGCAGGCCTCCGAAGCGGCCGAGGCCGCCGGCCTGATGCACTACATCGTCGGCCATGTCGGCGACGGCAACTTCCACCTTGCGTATCTGGTCGATCCCGAGATCCCTGCGGAACGCGAAACGGCGGAACAGCTCAATCGCGAGCTGGTCGCGCGCGCACTCGCGATGGACGGCACCTGCAGCGGCGAGCACGGCATCGGCCTGCACAAGATGGACTTCCTGGTCAGCGAAGCCGGCGCCGGCGCGGTCGACCTGATGCGCACGGTCAAGCGTGCGCTGGACCCGAAGAACATCATGAACCCGGGGAAGATCTTCTCGCTCTGAAACAGCGCCGCGTGCATCGGCGGCGCTTGCACAGGGCCGGCCGGGAATCAGGCGTGCGTCGGCGCGGGTACCTGCCAGCGCATCGTGACCTCGCCGGCGCCGTCGACGCTCTCGAGGTTGACGCCGAAGCCCCACAGTCGGGCGACGTGCTTCAGCACCTCCTCGGCACTCTCGCTCAGCGGTCGGCTCTTGTGCTGCGTGTGCCGCAACGTCAGCGAGCGATCGCCGCGCACGTTGACGTTCCAGATCTGGATGTCGGGCTCGCGAGCGCTGAGGTCGTACTGGCGCGACAGCGCTTCGCGCACATGCCGGTATCCCGAGGTGTCGTGGATCGCCGCAACGCTCAAGTGCTCGCTCGCCTCGTCGTCGAGAATCGAGAACAGCCTCAGGTCGCGGATCAGCTTCGGCGACAGGTACTGGCCGACGAAGCTCTCGTCCTTGAAGTTGCGCATCGCCTCATGCAGCGCCGGCAGCCACGGCGTGCCGGCGAGATCGGGGAACCATTCGCGATCTTCCGCGGTCGGCGCTTCGCAGATGCGCTTGATGTCGGTGTACATCGCAAAGCCGAGCGCATACGGATTGATGCCGCTGTAAGCGCGGTGGCCGACCGGCGGCTGATAGATCACGTTGGTGTGCGACTTCAGCCACTCGATCATCACGCCGTCGCTGAGATGCCCTTCGTCGTACAGCGTGTTGAGCAGGTGGTGATGCCAGAACGTGGCCCAGCCTTCGTTCATCACCTGGGTCTGGCGCTGCGGATAGAAATACTGCGCGACCTTGCGGACGATCCGCACGATCTCGCGCTGCCACGGCTCGAGCAGCGGCGCGTTTTTCTCGAAGAAATAGAGGATGTTTTCCTGCGGCTCGGCCGGAAAGCGCTTCGCATCGGCGTTCTCCTCGACCCGATCGGGGCGCGGCGGCAACGTCCGCCAGATATCGTTGACCTGGGTCTGCGCATAGGCCTGGCGCTCGGCGCTGCGGGTCCGCTCTTCTGCGAGCGAAATCTTGCCCGGGCGCCGATAGCGATCGACACCGTAGTTCTGCAGCGCATGGCAGCTGTCGAGCAGGTCTTCGACCAGCTGCACGCCGTGGCGCTCCTCGCATTCGGCGATGTAGTTGCGCGCGTAGATCAGGTAATCGATGATCGACGACGCATCGGTCCACAGGCGGAACAGGTAGTTGCCTTTGAAGAAGCTGTTGTGTCCGTACGCCGCGTGCGCGATCACGAGCGCCTGCATCGCGGTCGTGTTCTCCTCCATCAGGTAGCTGATGCAGGGATCGGAGTTGATGACGATCTCGTAGGCCAGGCCCATCTGGCCGCGCCGGTAGCGGCGCTCGTTGGCGATGAACTCCTTGCCGTAGCTCCAGTGCCGGTAGTTCACCGGCATGCCGACCGATGCGTAGGCGTCCATCATCTGCTCGGCGGTGATGACCTCGAGCTGGTTCGGATAGGTGTCGAGCGCGAAGCGCTGCGCCGCGGCGCGGATCTTCTCGTGGTATTGCTCGACGAGCTCGAAGGTCCAGTCGCTCGGGTCCGGCAGCGGATGCTCGGCGCGCGGGCCGGCCGGCACCGGTGCCTGCGGCAGCGATCGCTCCGGCCTCAGGCGACGGCGCGTCGGCGAAGACGCCGGAACCTCGGTGACGGGTTGATCGGCCGTCAACGCGGCTGCAGCGGCCATCCCTTCGACGATGGTCATGCGGGAGCTCCTTCGGCCTTGAAGAGATCGCGAAAGACCGGATAGATCTGCGAGGCCTGGGTGACCTTCCTCATCGCGAAGTGCTTCTGCGTTTCCTGAAGGCGGGCGTATTCCTCCCACAGGTTCTGCTCCTCGTCGGCGACCTGCACGTAGGCGAAGTAGCGGCACTTGGGCAGGATGCTCTCGGTCAGCAGCTCGCGGCAGCGGCCCGAGTCGTGGTGCCAGTTGTCGCCGTCGCTGGCCTGGGCGGCGTAGATGTTCCAGTCGCCGGGCGGATAGCGCGCGGTGATGATCTCGTCCATCAGCACCAGCGCGCTCGAGACGACGGTGCCGCCGGTCTCGCGGGCATGGAAGAAGTTTTCTTCGTCGACTTCCTGGGCCTGCGTGTGGTGGCGGATGAAGACGAGATCGATCTTGTCGTAGTGGCGCGTCAGGAACAGGTACAACAGGATGAAGAAGCGCTTCGCGAGCTCCTTGCGCGCCTCGTCCATCGAGCCGGAGACGTCCATCAGACAGAACATCACCGCTTTCGTGGTCGGGACCGGCAGTCGCACGCGATTGCGATAGCGCAAGTCGATCGGGTCCAGGTACGGTATCCGCAACAGCCGGGCGCGCAGTGCGGCGATGCGCAGCTCGAGCTGATGATGCTCGAAGTCGCGCGCCGGATCGTGCGGCAGCTTCGCCAGCGCCGCGAGCTGCTGTTCGAGCTCGACGAGCTCGGCGCGCGAGCCGGCGCCGACCGCGATGCGACGCCCGATCGCACCGCGCATCGAGCGCAGCACGCTGAGATTCGCCGGCGTGCCCGAATTCGAGAAGCCGGCGCGATGGCTCTTCAGCTCGGGCGTCTCGGCGAGCTGCGTACGCGTCAGCCGCGGCAATGCCAGGTCGTCGAAGAAGATCTGCATGAACTCTTCTTTGGTCAGGTGGAAGACGAAATCGTCTTCGCCGTCGCCGGAGTCTCCGGCCTTGCCCTGACCCCGGCCGGCGCCGCCGCCCTTCGGTCGCTCGATCCGGTCGCCGCGCAGATATTCCTGATTGCCGGGATGGACGATCTCGCGCGTGCCGCCCTGACCGTGACCGAACGACGGCTCGCTTATGTCGCGACGCGGCAGGTGGATATCCTCGCCCTGTTCGATATCGCGGATGCCGCGTCCGTCGACCGCGCGCCGGACCGCGTCGCGCAACTGCTTCTGATAGCGGCGCAGAAAGCGCTCGCGGTTGCCGATGGACTTGTTCTTGCCCGCGAGGCGCCGGTCGATGATCTGCTGGAGCATTTGATTCCTTGCGGAAGGCAACCTCGATCAGCTGCTCTTGCGCACCCTCAAGTACCACTCGCACAACAGGCGCACCTGTTTCGCGGTGTAGCCCTTCTCGACCATGCGATTGACGAAGTTCTCGTGTTTCTTGGCCTCGTCGGCGCTCGCCTTCGCGTTGAAGCTGATCACCGGCAGCAGCTCCTCGGTGTTCGAGAACATCTTCTTCT
>JBDTXV010000136.1:0-6224 GCA_040006015.1 Caldimonas sp. | reverse complement strand
CGGGCGAGTCGAACTCTGCGCTTCGATATCGACCGCGACTGTCGAGGTCAGCCGTAGGAACCGCTTCCTCGGTGCCCTCCATTAGGATGACCTCGTACCTCGCGATGACCTCTCGGGACGCCTTGAACTTCGAGACCAGATACCGCGCCTCACTCCGAGACCACATCTTGAAGCCGTAGACGGTTACGAGGGCCCGCGAGTTCATCATTCACATTTGCCGAGAATTCATCATCAAGGACCGCGGACATGGCCGTTGCCGCACTACCCCTTGAACAACTCGTCGAAGAGATCGCCCGGGACGGTGTCCGTAACATCAGCTACTTGGAGACCGGTCATCAGATCGAACGAGGACGCGCGCCAACATCGTGCCACATGGTACGCGACACTAGCGCCAATCGGGCCATGCTCGCAGACGGCAGCAGGAGCAGTTCCCGCATTCACACGGCAGGGCCTCGCACCTGCGGGCTTTGCGGCCAAAGCGCATGCGGAAATTCGACCAGCTTCGACGCTGGAATCATCCACTGCCGCTCTCCCGACGCGCTGGGCGCGACTTCGAAGTCAGCGAGCGGGAATAAGTCAGGGGATCCGAAGAAGATCACTACGTCCGTCGGTTCACACTCTCGCGGCGGTCTGTCCGAGACGAGAAGAAAAGGATCAACGTCGCTCTGTTCCTTCTGCGCCGCGATGACGTCGACCGCATCTGAAGACGTGCAGTGGTACAGCACCATTTCACTACCTCACGAAGGATCCCACATCGCCAGTGTAGGACGCTCCTACTGTATGCAGTTGCCCGAATCGGGGGATGTTTTCGCACCATTTTGTCAGCACGCAGTTCAAGGTTTTGACGCTCGCTCCGAAGACAGCCGCAACCCTCTGACTTCGGAATTCGATGCAATGAAACAAGTCGAATATTTTCGATGGACCTACCGCGACACGTGGACCCGGGAAGTCTGTCGCACGGCGGTAGTGATGACGGTTGACGAAGCTGCCGCGAGATACCCCGGTGCGACACGCATCAAGGGGACGGTGGTGGTGCGCGAGGTCGAGGACGACGCCGAAGAGACGCTTCCGGAGCTCGACTTTCAGCGCCGGCCGGGCTTGCGATAGTCCTTCGCTGCGATCGCCGCGTCCCGCTTCATCGCGTCTGCACTGTCGGCTCGACTTTTCGGGACCGCCGATTCCAGCTAACCCCGAAACCGGAGGCGCCGGCGATCAGGACGACACAACGGAGCGAAGTACATCGCTCTACAGCCCACGCAGGCCAGGAAGTCAGTGACGACCGCAGGCTGCGGCCTGCGCGCGACGACGATCAGCTCGATCTCGAAGCCACAGGGGCAGGCAAGCTTCTTATCGAAAGTTCTTCATCTGCTTTCGACATGTGCGGGAGGAGCTCTGCCGCCCGCATTGCGCCCATACTGCCCGGCCGATACCATTGGCCGGACAATGCTGAACTTCACCTTGCTCAAGGGGTTTCCCATGAAAGTCGTTCCGGTTGTCCTGGCCTGCAACCTGCTGGCCGCATGTGCGATGCAAGGGGCTTCTGCACCGTCTGCGCAATCTGCGGGCGTTCCTGCAATGAGCATGATCCTGGTGCGCCAGAGCACCAAGACACCCGAGCAGCTGGTGGACGCAGTGAAGGCCTATGCCGAAGCGAACAAATGGGTGTACCTCGGGGCGAACAAAGTCAAGAACGGCGAAGTGACGCTGGTGAAGGTCTGCATCCCCGCGGTCGGTGCCGTGATCTGGGGCGCGGGCCTGGAATACAGCGCGCTTCTGCCTTGCGGAAATCTCGCGATCTACCAGAAGACCGGCGGGACGGAGGTATCGATGCTCGACCCGCGCTACATGGGCCTCGTCGCGCCGCGCACGGAGACCACCCGAGCCGGCGAGATGGCTCAGCCGCTGCTCGCGCAAATGCTCGACGCAGTGTCGCGGTAGCCGCATTCCACCGGCATCTACTTGATCGGCGAGCGGCCGTTCCGCGGCTTCCTGATCCGCTTCATCCGGAAGGAACGCGCTGAAGCCAGGCCGATGCGCCGTGCCGACTCACAGTTGCCGCTCGGGGCAAAAGGAAGCGACGCTAGATCCGAGTCTGGAATATCGGCGCTCGTGCTGAGGTCGTTGAAAGACCCAAGATCGATCGGACCTTCGCACGACGCCGTTCGGACCGTGCTTGGCTGCCTTCGCACCAAGCCGTTGATTTGAATCTCCTGGGGAGTTGTTTCGCAATCGGCCCGGCGGGTCAACCCGATGCAGTCGATGCATCCCGGTCCGTAGACTCGGCTCGCACCGTCATGATCTGCCAGAGATCTGCAGCAGCAGCCACGCCGGCAGGCCCAGATACAGCGCCGCAAGTCCGACGCCTTCTAGCCAGCGGCGGACGTCGACCGATTGTCCTGGGCGCAACAGCACCGCCAGCAGCGTGCCGGCTTCTATCGTCGCTCGCAACGCCGTGGCGCACAGCACGACGCCGATCGCCCATGCGGCCCACCACAGCGCGAAGGTCGTGAGGTATGCCGCCGGACCGAACGTGTAGTACTCGCCGAAGCCGCTGCCGTAGGCGATGCGCTGATGCAGGCGAAACGCCGGAATTGCGAGGATGAGGGGAAAGACGAAGAACTTCGCGAACGGCCGGTCGAGACGCCCGCGTCGGACCGCCAGACGAGCCCGTGCATAAGTCGTCGCGCGCGAGGGCATGCTCTCCTGCGCCGGCCGTACACCGGCTGCGGCCAGGGCGCGAGCCAGCGCAAAAGGATCGACGTGCGCGATCCCGTACGGCCAGCGAACGCCCGATTCCAGCCGCAGCGAGGCGCCGGCAGCCGGGATCGGGACGCGCCACGGCTCGACCGCCAATACCTCTCGCAGCGCGAGCTCGAGTCGCCGCGCGCCGCGCGTGAGCACGAGCGTGCCGCTTTCGATCGAGGCCCGCGCTGCGAACGCACGCAGCACGCACCACGCGGCGGCTTCGGGGGCGAGAAAAAGAGAAGTGAACGTGCGGATCTGGGCCAGCGTGTTCGTCCGCAGCGCGTCGTCCCCGAGCAGCACCGCTGCACCCATCCAGAGCAGGCTGCCGCGCGCGAACGCACGGAGCACACCTGCGATCGCGCGAGCGGCGGGCGGCAACACAGCGACATCGGCCGGCATGGCCGAGTCGGCGGCCGACGTTTCCTCCGCATTTCGAACGCGCCACCTGCGCATCGCTGCCGCAACGGCCAACAGCGCGAGGAACGCCGCACCGGCGCGCCCGACCCAGTCGCCCCAGGCCACGATGAGCGTGCGCGGCGGTTCCCGCACCGGCACGTCGCCGACGACGAGCGTGCGCTCGCCGATGCGCGTCCCGGCGAGCACGGAGCCGGTCGCGTCGATTACGGCGCTGTAGCCGTTCGTCGTGACGCGAAATTGAGGCAGCCGCGTTTCGATGCTGCGAAACGCCGCCGCCGCCAGATGCAGTTGCGCTCCGTACGGGTGGTCGGTAAACCAGCTGTCGTTCGAAAGGGTCAGGATCGCGCGTGCGCCGAGCCTGGCCCCGTCGATCGCAAGGCCGGCATCCATGTCGTCGAGACAGATCAACGGCAGCACCGGGATCTCGCGGCCGTCGGCGAGAAGCAGCGGAAACACGCGCGCGCCGGTGCCCGGGCGCCAGGTGCCCGCCCACGGCAGCCAGCGCCGGAACGTCGGTCCGTCGAGCCACGCGGGCACGTACTCGGTCAGTGGGAAAAGACGCGTCTTGCGGTAGAAGCCCAGCAAACCGGTGCCGGGGACAACGAACGCCGCCGCGTTGTATTCGCCGGCCCCGTCGCGGTCGTAGGTGCCGAACACGAAGGGAACGCCGGCGGCGTCGACGATGTCGAGGATCTCGCGATCGAGTTCGGCGCCGCCCTCGCTCTTCGGATGGCCGAAGGTCGTCGGGTAAACCGTTTCCGACCACAGCACCGCATCCGCATGCTGCCGTTCGACCGCGTCGTGGGTCATCGCGTAATGCGTGTCGAGCACTTCGCGGACGACCGCGGCAGCGCCCTGCTCGCGCCGCAGGCGTTCGTAGTCGACGATGTTCGACTGCACCAGTCCCATCCGCAGCGGCTTGCCGGCAGGCGCGGGAGCGCCGGCGAGCGTGACCATGCCGTAGCCCGCCAGCAGCGAGGGAACCAGCGCGACAACGGCCAGCGGCTTGGCCATTGCACGAATGCCGTCCGTCCTGCGGGCGAGTGTCGCCGAGAGGCCTTCGTTCGCCAGAATCAGCAGGAACGTCAGCCCCGCGGCGCCGCCGAGATCGGCGGCCTGGCGCAGAAGTCGAGACGGATAAAGGCCGTAGCCGAGCGTATCGCCGAGCAGCCTGGGCACGAGCCATTCGCTCGCCACCCAGGCGGCGGCGGCCGCGAGGGCGCTCAGCAGCGGGCCGTGCCGGCGACGAGCGATGTGGCGCACCAGCGCGAACGCGAGGAATTGCGGCTGGAACAGCGGTGCCGCGAGGATCAGCAGCACGAGCCCGGCGGCTGCACCTGAATTCGTGTAATTGCCGATCGCAATGCCGAACCACGCGAAGACCGCCGCCGTAAAGGCGACCGACATCGCGTACGCGCCGAGCAATGCGCCCGCGAGCGTGCGGCCGGTATCGAGCGTACGCAACCACGGGACGAGGACCGCGAAGCCGAGCACCCAAGCAGCGCCGCCGCGCGCGTATAGGCCCGACATCGTCGCGCTCGCGACGATGCCGGCGAGCATGCGAATTCCTTGCCGGGAGAACGGGAGAACGGCGTGGATCCCTTATTTCCCCGGTTCGGTCGGCGCAGGGATCACGATGCGCCGGATCGGCAGCCCGGGTGGCGCCAGCTCGGGCGGCACGACTCGGTCCCTTGGCACCGCGATCGGCTGGTTCGCGGCGTCGACGAACCGATAGTCCGGCGAGAACATCAGGATCGGCTCCATGCGCTGGCCGTCGTCGGTCGCCTGGTAGTGGCGCACGTAGCCTTCGGGAAGCACGAAATCCTCGGGCACGGCGATCCCGATCAGCGGCTGGCGAGTGCCGGGCGGCGAGAAGGCGCCGAGGCCGGTATGGACGCCGGCCTGATGCAGGCGGTCGATCACCTCGGCCATCGTCGGTCTCTCGCCGCTGTTCACGTAGTCCGAGAGGTCAGGCGTCAAATCTCCGTCCGGATCGCGCTTGCGCGATATCTGCGGCGTCGCAGCGGGCACGGGATTGCTCGCGACGGCCGCAAGTACCGGCGCAAGCGGAGCCGAGCTGCTCGACGCGACCGCGGCACGCACCGGCGCAGGAAGCGGTGAGCTGGTCGCGCCGAGCGCCGCAGGCGTCGCGACATCGACGGCAACGGGGGTAGGCGACGGCATCACGAAGGCGAAGCTCGCTGCGACGATCAGAAGCAGAAGCGCAACCGCGAGATAGGCCGCCGACGGGCGCCAAGGGCGACCTTCGTCGACCGGATCGGTCGGCGACGGGCCAGAACGATGGGGCCCACCCACGACATTGACTGCCCGAGGTCAAGGTCCCGTCAGGGGCCCGCCGGGTTGCTGGTCGACAGCGCCCAGCCCATCCGCTCGTGACCGTACTGGTTCCAGATCGGGCTCTTGCCGTTCGTGAACGAGCTGTAGCGCGACGCCCCCGAACCGGTCGTGCCGCCGAACAGGCCGGCGCTGACGGTACCGCCGGTGTACGTCGGGTGGGTGTCGTCGGACTGGATGTAATCGAAGCTGCTGCTCGCAGACACGAAATGCGTATTCGCGTCCCGTATCGTCGACCGCAGCGTCGACGTGAGGCGGGCCACGTAGGCCGACTCGCTGTCGCCTGCGACGTAGCGCAGGGCAACGGAGTCGACCTGCCCGTCGCCATTGCTGTCGTAGTCGGCGCCCATGTATTGGGCGAAATTGTCGGCGCACTGAAAGCCCTTTTGACTCGCGTATTCGCACATCCAGTAGTTCATCTTCGCGAGCCGCGGCAAGAACGTGCTCTGCAGGTTGACCGTGGCGTGAGTCGTCGCGTCCGTGCAGGCGCTCTGCACGTTGTCCGCGGCATAGCCCGGGTAGTGCAGGTTCGAGACGATCTTCAGCTTCGTGCCGGCGTAGGCGTTGGCGTTGATGTAGTCCATCGCGGCGGCAACGTAGGTCTTGCAGGTGTTCACCGCCGAGTCCATCCCGGCGTAGTTGCAGGTGCCGGTCTGGCTCTTGAAGCTCGAGCGCGCCTGCAGGCCGTCGTTGCCGCACATCTCGAA
>JBDTXV010000135.1:0-6246 GCA_040006015.1 Caldimonas sp. | reverse complement strand
TGCCGATGCCGCCGCGCTGGCGCTCGAGGTGGCTCCAGCGCCGCACCAGCCGCGTCGCGAGATATTGGAGCCGCGCCAGCTCGACCTGCAGCTTGCCTTCGTGGCTTTGCGCGCGCGCGCCGAAGATCTCGAGGATCAGCATCGTCCGGTCGGCGACCGCGACGCCGAGGTGGCGCTCGAGGTTGCGCTGCTGCGCCGGCGACAGCGCCTGGTCGAACAGCACGGCCTCGGCGCGGTGCATCGCGACCATTTCCTTCAACTCGTCGGCCTTGCCGGAGCCGACGAAGAATGCCGGATCGGGCGCCTTGCGCCGCGCGACGATGCGGGCGACCGCGATGTCGCCGGCCGACTCGGCCAGCTGGGCCAATTCGTCGAGCGACTCGTCGAAATGGGTCTTGCCGCCGAAGTCGACTCCGACCAGGATCGCCCGCGCCGGGCCCGGTTCGAACTCCGTGGCGCTCGAGATCGACGCAGTCAAAGGGCGACCTGCCGCCGCGCCACCGCCGCGGGCATCACGTCTGCTCGGTCGGCTCGGAGGCCTGGAAGTTGACCGCGCGGCCCGGCACGACGGTCGATATCGCGTGCTTGTAGACCATTTGCGTCACGGTATTGCGCAGCAACACGACGTACTGGTCGAACGATTCGATGTGGCCCTGCAACTTGATGCCGTTCACCAGATAGATCGAGACCGGAACATGCTCCTTGCGCAGCAGATTCAGGAACGGGTCTTGGAGTAGCTGGCCTTTGTTGCTCACGATATGCTCCGTGATGAAAGTCGGAGCCGAAGACCTTAACACAGGCCATTGCGTCGAGATGGGGTCGCATGCAATGTCCTCAGGAACGCTTGTCGGCGTAAGGGTTCTTCGATGAGCGCATCTCGATCCGCAGCGGCGTCCCGGTCAGCTTGAAGTGATCGCGGAAGCGCCCCTCGAGGTAGCGCTTGTAGACGTCGGTCACGTGCTCGAGCGAGTTTCCGTGCACCACGACGATCGGCGGATTCGAACCGCCCTGGTGCGCATAGCGCAGCTTCGGCCTGAACGCGCCGGCCCGCTTCGGCGCCTGATGCTCGACCGCTTCGAGCAGCAGACGCGTCAGCACCGGGGTCGGCAGCTTCGCGGTCGCCGACGCGTGCGCGGCGGCGATCGCCTTCCAGACCGGTGCAAGACCTTGGCGCTTCGTCGCCGAGATGTTCAGCACCGGCGCGAAGCGCAGGAACGCGAGGCGCTGCTCGATCGAGCGCTGCAAGGTCTCCTTCTGGTACGCGTCGACCGCATCCCACTTGTTGACCGCGACCGCGACCGCGCGGCCGCTTTCGAGGATGTAGCCGGCGATGTGCGCGTCCTGGTCGGTGACGCCCTGCGTCGCATCGAGCAGCAGCAGCACGACGTTCGCATCGGCGATCGCCTGCAGCGTCTTGACGACCGAGAACTTCTCGATCGCCTCGAAGACGCGGCCGCGCTTGCGCAGCCCGGCGGTGTCGATCAGCTCGAACTTGCGCCCGTCGCGCTCGAACGGCACGGTGATCGCATCGCGCGTCGTCCCCGGCTGGTCGAACGCGACCAGCCGCTCCTCGCCGAGCCAGGTGTTGATCAAGGTCGACTTGCCGACGTTCGGGCGTCCGGCGACCGCGAGCCGGATCGGCGCGTCGTCGCGATCCTCGACCACGTCGTCGTCGAATTCGAAACCCTCGAGCGCCGCCTCGACCAGGCTGCGCACGCCCTCGCCGTGCGCGGCCGAAACCGGATGCGGCTCGCCGAGTCCGAGCTCGTAGAACTCGCCGAGCAGCGGCGATTCCGACATCCCCTCGGCCTTGTTCGCGGCCAGCACGACGCGCCGCCCCGCGGTGCGCAGGAAGCGCGCGATGTCGTGGTCTTGGCCGGAGACGCCGGAGCGCAGGTCGACGACGAAGATCACCGCATCGGCCTCGGCGACGGCCTGCCGCGTCTGCTTGGCCATCTCCTTGACGATCCCGGTCGTGCTGTCGGGCTCGAAGCCGCCGGTGTCGACGACGATGAATTCGCGCTCGCCGATCCGGCCGTCGCCGTAGTGGCGGTCGCGCGTCAGTCCGGCGAAGTCGGCGACGATCGCATCGCGGCTCTTCGTCATCCGGTTGAAGAGCGTCGACTTGCCGACGTTCGGGCGGCCGACCACCGCGAGCACCGGCTTCATCGGACGCGTCTCACGCCGTCTCGAACGCCGGACCGCGCACGCTCAGGGCGTGCGGAACGCGTATAGGCCACCGGTCCGCGTGACGACGAGCAGCGTCCCGCCCGAGACGACCGGCGGCGCGACGATCGCGCTGCCGTCGGTCGGCAAGCGCAACTGCACTTCGCCCTTGTCGCGCGAAAGCCAGTGCACGGTGCCGTCGGCGGCGCCGAACACGACCGAGTTGCCGAGCACGGCCGGAGCGCTCAGGCCGTGATTCAGCAGCGCTTCCGAAGTCCACGCGACGACGCCGGAGTCGGTGCGCCATGCGGTCATCCGGTCGGATGCGTCGGCGCCGAACACGTAGTCGCGGTCGCCGCCGATCGCATCGGTGCCGCCGACGTTCTTGGTCCAGCTAAGCGTCGAGCGATCGGCGTCGACGCAGCCGACACTCGCCTGAAATGCGCGCGCGCAAAGGATGTTGCCGGTGCGCAGCACCGGGCCGACGAGGTCGGCGAGGCGCTCGACCTCGTTCGCGCCGCGCGGCGCGCCGATCGGCAGCTCCCAGCGCACCGTACCGGCGAGCGGATCGATCCCGGCGAGGCGCGGCCCCTGCCCGACGATCAGGGTGTCCTTGTAGGCGCCGAGCACGCCCGACTGCGCCAAGGTCAACGGATCGCCGGGACGCTGCAAGCTCCAGAGCTTCTTGCCATCGAGCGCATCGAAGGCCTGCACGCTGCGGTCGACGCCGAGCACGAAGACGCGCTCGCCGGCGACGAACGGCGCGGTCGCGACGCGCGTGCCGACCGGCTTGCGCCACTTCGCCTGGCCCGCCTCGAGCGTGACGAGCTCGCCGGAGCGCGTGACGACGGCGGCGAAGCGGCCGTCGCTGCCGACGCCGGCCCCGAGCGGCGAACCGACATTCGCGCGCCAGAGCTCGCGGCCGCTGTCGGCATCGAGTGCGAGCACGGTGCCGTCGTTCGCACCGACCGTGAACGACTTGCCGGCGACGGCCACCGTCAGCGGAAACTGCACGCCGGCGATGCGCTGGTTCCAAGCCGGTCGCGCGACGTTCTGCGGCGTCAGCGGATCGAGCACACGCGGCTTCGGCTTGTCCGGCGTGCTTGAGCAGGCCGCGACCACGAGGCCGATCGAGGCGAGCACGGCAGAGCGGAGAGCGAGCGAAAGCGCAGCTCTCATTTCGGCGCCTCGTCCGCGCGCGGCTTGGCGGCCGCGGCATCGACACCGAGCACATTCAGCTTGGCCTCGATCAGGCGCCGGTAATCGACCTTCGGATCCATCGCGTTCCAGGCTTTCAGATAGGCGGCCTTCGCGTCTTCCTTCTTGCCTTGGGCCAGCAGGACGTCGCCGCGGCGGTCGGCGACGAGCGGCGCGAACTCGGTCGCGGTTGCCGCATCGAGCTGCTTCAGCGCCTCGTCGTACTTCTTCGCGTCGAGCAGCACACCGGCCATGCGCATGCGCGCGACGCTGCGGTATTCGGTTTCGCTCGCGTTCTCGCCGACCCAGGCGAGCGTCGCCAACGCGGCATCGGTCTTGCCTTTCTCAAACTGCGTTCGCGCCGCGAGCAATCCGCCCTGCTGCGTGAACGCGGTGCGTGGATAACGCGACTTCATGTCCGCGAAGATGCCTCCGGCGCGGTCGGCATCGCCGGCGCCGGCGGCGGCCTCGAGCTCGTCGTACATCGCTCCGGCCTTGACCGACTGGTCGCGCTGCCACAAGTTCCAGCCGTTCCACGCCGCGTAGGCCGCCAGCACCGCGATCAGGGCCCACGTGACGAGATTGCCGTACTGCTTCCAGAACGCCTTCAGCTGGTCGAGTTGTTCTTGTTCTTCGAGGTCGAGGTGCGTGGCCATGAGACGGGAAACGAGTGAAGGCGAGATTATGCGAGGAGTTCCGCGGCCCACCGGGTCGCGTCGGCGAGCTGCAGCGCGCGTTGTTCGGCCGCGGCATCGCGCAGCGGTTTGCACGCGACTTCGCCGCGCGCGAGCTCGTCGGCGCCGAAGATCAGCGCATAGCGCGCGCCGCTCGCGTCGGCGCGCTTGAACTGCGATTTCATGCTGCCCCAGCCGCCGTCTCCGGCCGCATGCATCTGCACCGCGAGGCCGGCGGCACGCAGCGTCTCGCAGATGCCGAGCGCGATCGCGGAAGCTGCCGGAGTTGGGACCACCGCATAGACGTCAAGCGCGGACGGCGGGGCCGCGATGCCGACCTCCTGCAGCAACAGCAGCATCCGCTCGACGCCCATGCCCCAGCCGACCGCCGGCGTCGGCTTGCCGCCGAGTTGCCCGAACAGGCCGTCGTAGCGGCCGCCCCCGCAGACGGTCCCCTGCGAGCCGAGCCGATCGGTGACCCACTCGAACACGGTCAGGTTGTAGTAGTCGAGGCCGCGGACGAGGCGCGGGTTGATGCGGTACTCGAGTCCGGCGGCGTCGAGTGCCGCGCGGACCGCGTCGAAGTGGGCGAGCGATTCGGCACCGAGGAAGTCGAGCAGCCGCGGTGCCGCTTCGACGATCGCCTGCAGCGCCGGATTCTTGCTGTCGAGGATGCGCAGCGGATTGCTATGCAAGCGGCGCCGCGAGTCTTCGTCGAGGACCGCCGCGTGCTGTTCGAAGTGCGCGACCAGCGCGGCGCGGTGCGCGCTGCGCTCGTCCGGTCGACCGAGGCTGTTGATTTCGAGCCGCACGTCGCGGCCTTCGACGAGGCCGAGGTCGCGCCACAACGCGCGGCACATCAGGATCTGCTCGGCGTCGACGTCGGGCCCGGCGAAGCCGAGCGCTTCGACGTCGATCTGGTGGAACTGACGATAGCGCCCTTTCTGCGGCCGCTCGTGGCGAAACACCGCACCGCTGGTCCAGACGCGCAGCGGGCCGCCGTACAGCGCGTTGTGTTCGACCATCGCGCGGACGATGCCGGCGGTCAGTTCGGGCCGCAATGTCAGGCGATCGCCGTTCATCGCATCCTCGAACGAATACATCTCCTTCTCGACTATGTCGGTGACCTCGCCGAGACCACGCACGAACAGCGCGGTCGGTTCCACGATCGGCGTGCGCAGGTTCGCGTAGGCGTAGCGCCGCATCAGCGCGCGCACTTTCGCTTCGAACCACTCCCAGAGCGCCGAGTCCGCCGGCAGCAGGTCGTTCATGCCTTTGACGGCGCGCAGTGCTTCAGCCATGGTGTTCGATCCGCATCGGCAGATGGCTTGCGCCACGGGCTGCGAGCCGTTCGATCGAGCCGGCGTTGCCGGTCCGGGCCGCGGCGCGATGCGCGCGCGGGACCGCCGCCCGAATCAAGATTCGCGCTGCGTCACGCATCGACCGCGGTCGCGGCGCCGTAACGCTTCTCGATGTAGTTCTCGACGATGACCTGGAATTCGCGCGCGATGCCGTCGCCGCGCAAGGTCAGCGCTTTCTCGCCGTCGATGAAGACCGGTGCGGCCGGGGCCTCGCCGGTACCAGGCAGGCTGATGCCGATGTCGGCATGCTTGCTTTCGCCCGGGCCGTTGACGATGCAGCCCATCACCGCCAGCTTCATGTTCTCGACGCCGGGATAGCGCGCCTTCCAGACCGGCATCTGCGCGCGCAGGAAATCGTCGATCTGCTTCGCGAGCTCCTGGAACGTCGTGCTGGTCGTGCGGCCGCAGCCGGGGCACGCGGTCACGCTCGGATTGAATGCGCGCAGGCCGAGCGACTGGAGGATCTCGAGTGCGATCACGACTTCCTGGGTTCGGGACTCGCCGGGCTGCGGCGTCAGCGAGACGCGGATCGTGTCGCCGATGCCTTCCTGAAGCAGGATCGCGAGCGCCGCGGTCGATGCGACAGTGCCTTTCGTGCCCATCCCGGCTTCGGTGAGGCCGAGGTGCAGCGGATAGTCGCAGCGCCGCGCCAATGCGCGATAGACGCTGACCAGATCCTGCACGCCCGACATCTTGCACGACAGGATGATCTGCTCGGCCGCCAGGCCGATCTCCTCGGCGCGCTTCGCCGATTCGAGCGCCGAGGTGATGATCGCGCGATACATGATCTGGCGCGGCTCGAACGGCTCGGCGAGGCGCGCGTTGTCGTCCATCATCTGCGTCAGCAG
>JBDTXV010000134.1:0-6312 GCA_040006015.1 Caldimonas sp. | reverse complement strand
CATCCGGCGCAGCTCCTGCACGCCCTTCTCGTTCGCGGCGATCTGCGCCTTCAGGTCGCCGAGGTTCTGCTCGGGGTTGCGCGCCGGATGCGCGCCGCCCTTCAGCAGCGCGAGGATCTCGTCTTCGAGCAGGCGCCCGGCCTCGACCAGCTTGACGTTGTCGAGCTGCACGCCCTCCTCGTCGATCCGGGTCGAGAACGGCGGCATCGAGCCCGGCGTGGTGCCGCCGATGTCGGCGTGGTGTCCGCGCGAGCCGACGTAGAACGTCGGCTCGGGAGGCTTTCTGCCTTCGGTTCGTGAGCCTGCTACCGCGTCGAGATAGACCGGCGTCACGACGGTCACGTCGGGCAGGTGCGTGCCGCCGTGGTACGGATCGTTCAGCACGTAGACGTCGCCCGGCCGCATCCGGCCGGCGTTGCGCGCGACCACGGTCTTGATCGATTCGCTCATCGAGCCGAGGTGCACCGGCATGTGCGGCGCGTTCGCGATCAGGTTGCCGCCGGCATCGAACAGCGCGCACGAGAAGTCGAGGCGCTCCTTGATGTTGACCGAGTACGCGGTGTTCTGCAGCTGCAGCCCCATCTGCTCGGCGATGTTCATGAAAAGGTTGTTGAAGACCTCGAGCATCACCGGATCGACCGAGGTGCCGATCGCGCGCCGCGCCTCGCGTGGGGCGACGCGCTCGATCAGCAGGTGGTCGTGCGCGGTGACGCGCGCCTGCCAGCCGGGCTCGACGACGGTCGTCGCATTGCGCTCGGCGATGATCGCCGGGCCGTCGACGAAGTGGCCCGGCTCGAGTGCGTCGCGGACGACGAGCTGCGCCTCCCACCAGCGCGCGCCGCTGAAGAAGCGCACCGTGTCGGCGGCCGGCGCCGACCGCGCCGGACCGAGCGGCAGCGTCGGCTCCGACGGCGCGTCGCCGGCGCCGACTGCCTCGACCGAGACCGCCTCGACGACGAGTCCGCGCTGCGCCATCAGGAACGCGAAGCGCTGGCGGTAGGCGGCCTCGAACGCGGCCTGGATCTCCGCCGCGCTGCCGAACGGCACGACCAACGCCGAATCGGTGCCGGCATAACGCACATGCGCGCGCCGATGCAGGCGGATGCGCGCGCCGTCGACGCCCTGGCGTTCGAGCTCGTGCTGCGCGTCGAGCGCGAGCGCATCGACGCGCGCCGCGGCCGCGTCGAGCGCGCTCGCGAGCGGCTGCTCGATCGCCGCCTCGCGCATCACGCTGCGGTCGGCGAGCCCCATGCCGTAGGCCGACAGCACGCCGGCGAGCGGATGGACGAAGACGCGCGTCATGCCGAGCGCATCGGCGACGCGGCAGGCGTGCTGGCCGCCGGCGCCACCGAAGCACTGCAGCACGTAGCGCGTGACGTCGTAGCCGCGCGCGACCGAGATCTTCTTGACCGCATTGGCCATCGCGCCGACCGCGATGTCGATGTAGCCCTCGGCGACCGCCTCAGGGCTGCGCGCGCTGCCGGTCGCGGCCTCGATCGCGGCGGCGAGCTCCTGAAAGTGCGCGAGCACGACACTGCGGTCGAGCGCCTCGTCGGCGCCGGGGCCGAACACCGCCGGAAACCAGCGCGGCTGGATCTTGCCGAGCATCACGTTCGCATCGGTCACCGTCAGCGGACCGCCGCGCCGATAGCAGGCCGGACCCGGATTCGCCCCGGCGCTCTCGGGTCCGGCGCGCAGCCGCGCGCCGTCGAAGCCGAGGATCGAGCCGCCGCCCGCGGCGACCGTGTGGATGCTCATCATCGGCGCGCGCATGCGCACGCCGGCGACGCGGGTCTCGAACGCGCGCTCGAACTCGCCGGCGTAATGCGAGACGTCGGTCGACGTGCCGCCCATGTCGAAGCCGATCACGCGGATCGGGCCGGCCGCGTCGATGGACTCACGCAGGCCGAGCTCGGCGGTGCGGACCATCCCGACGATGCCGCCGGCCGGCCCGGACAGGATCGCGTCCTTGCCCTGGAACGCATGCGCGTCGGTCAGCCCGCCGGACGACTGCATGAAGAACAGCTCGACCCCCGGCATCTCGGCCGCCACCTGGTCGACGTAGCGGCGCAGGATCGGCGACAGGTAGGCATCGACGACGGTCGTGTCGCCGCGGCTGACGAGCTTCATCAGCGGGCTGACCTTGTGCGAGACGCTGATCTGCGTGTAGCCGATCTCGCGCGCGATCGCTTCGGCGGCGAGCTCGTGCGCGCTGTAGCGATAGCCGTGCATCAACACGATCGCGACGCTGCGCAGGCCGGCATCGAAGGCGGCCTGCAAATCGGCCCGCAGGCGCTCGCGGTCGAGCGGCCGCACGACCTCGCCGGTCGCGCCGACGCGCTCGTCGGCCTCGACGACACGCGTGTACAGCAGCTCGGGCAGCACGATGTGCAGATCGAAGAGGCGCGGCCGGTCCTGATACGCGATCCGCAATGCATCGCGAAAGCCGCGCGTCGTCACGAGCAAGGTCGGCTCGCCCTTGCGCTCGAGCAGCGCATTGGTCGCGACCGTCGTGCCCATCTTCACGCACTCGACCCGCGCGGCCGGGATCGGCTCGTCGGGCCCCAGCCCGAGCAGATGGCGGATACCGGCGACCGCGGCGTCGCGATAATGGCCCGGGTTCTCGGACAAGAGCTTGTGCGTCACCAAGGTGCCGTCCGGACGGCGCCCGACGACGTCGGTGAACGTGCCGCCGCGGTCGATCCAGAACTGCCAGCGCTGGCAGCCGGTGTCCGCGCCGATGGAAGCGGATGGGCTCATCGCGATCGCTGCGTTCGATCGGACCGACGACTCGGGTGCGCGTCGGCGGTCGCCCCAGCCGTCGCGGTCGATGCCGCGATGAAGCGACTTGCGACGAGGGTCGTGATGTCGTCGACCGGCCGCTTCGTCGTCGCGCGCACCGCATCGGCGTACGGCGCCATGTTCGTGCATTCGAGCACCAGTGCGGCGACATCGGGGCGGCGCGCGACCAGGCGCTGCGCTGCGGCGACGGTCGCATCGCGTGCCGCGATCGGGTCGAGGGTCGGTTCGTCGTCGAGCAGGCAGCGCTGGAACGCGCAGCCGGGCTCGAGCCCTTCGATCGGCGTGTCGAGCGGCGCGCCGGCCGCGCGCAGGTCCGCGGCGCCGAGCGCCGCGGCATCGACCGTGACGATGCCGACGCAGCATCCCGGAGCGAGTCGCGCCTGCAGTTCCGGTAGGGCGAGCAGGCTCGACGACCACACCGGCACGCCGAGCGCATCGTGCAGCGCGTGCTGGAACAGCACCAGGAAGCCGCAGCTGGTCGCGATCGCGTCGGCGCCGCCGCGCGCCAGATCGCGGCCGGCCTCGATGAACGGCTGCAGCAACTGCGGATCGCAGCCGTGCACGACGCGGCGCGGCGACGCCCCGCGCACGACCGCATAGCGCACCGGATGGTCGAACGTCGCCGGATTGCCGATGTCGCCGACGACGCGCGGAAAGCGCGTCTCGAGCATCAGCACGCCAAGAGTCGGGACGCGCGCGCTGGCGGCGGCCGGAGCACGGGGCGGCAGCATGCGGACGTTCATCGCGGAGCGTCGGTCCGACGCCGCTACAGCGAAGTCGCCGCGCGCGCGGCCTGGTCGTAGAGCCCCGACATCGTCCGCATCAGCCGCGCGATGTCGCCGATGTCGGTATTGCGCCCGGCATCGAGGTTGTCGACCAGGCAGGCCTCGCGCACGCCGCGGTACTTCTGCACCGCGGCCTCGCCGCTCGCGGTCGGGCTGTAGAAGACCTCCTTGCCGACCTTCTCGGTCTGCGCGAGGCGCGCGCCGACGAGCTTCTTCAGCGAATACGCGACGACGTGCGCGTCTTCGTAATTGAGCACGAAGCAGATGTCGCCGAGCTTCTTGTTGCGCGCGCGATGGTTGATGTGATGCAGCACCAGCACGTCGGTGATCGTCAGGTCGGGGCAGCCGGCGGCGGCCATGCAGCGCACGGCCCAGCGCGAGAACGCGTTCCACGCGACGATCAGGCCGAACTCGAATTCGGACAGCTCGACGCTGCGCGGCGAGACCAGGTGCGACGACGAGACGATGCCGGCGGCCGGTGCCTTCGGGCGCTTGTTCGAAACGGCGGTCGATCGAGAGGTCGCAGGCATCCGGGTGTGATCGAAACGTCGATAATTTATCGAAAATTTATCGGAATAACCTGTCGATTGCAAGCCGGTAGAAGAACCGATGCCGGCGCGCTCCGGCACGCCCTATGCTTTTGCCCTGCCCATTCAACGTCGTGGAGTGTCCATGCATCCAGTCCGAACCGTTTCCTGCGTCGCCGCTTTCGCGCTTGCGACTTTCGCCGGCGCCGCATCGGCACAGACCAAGTGGGACCTCGCTGCCGCCTATCCGGCGAACAACTTCCATACCGAGAACCTGATGCAGATGGCGGCCGATGTCGACAAGGCGACGGCCGGCAAGCTGAAGATCACCGTGCACGCGAACGCAGCGCTGTTCAAGGCGCCCGAGATCAAGCGCGCGGTGCAAGGCGGGCAGGCGCAGATGGGCGAGATCCTGCTCGCGAACTTCCAGAACGAGTGGCAGATCTTCGGCGCCGACGGCCTGCCGTTCCTCGCCGACAGCTACGCCGCGTCGATGAAGCTCTACAAGGCGCAGAGGCCGGCGCTCGAGAAGAAGCTCGGCGAGCAGGGAATGCTGCTGCTCTATGCGGTGCCGTGGCCACCGCAGGGCATCTACGTCAAGAAGCCGATCAATTCGGCGGCGGATCTGAGGGGCGTCAAGTGGCGCGCCTACAGCCCGGCCACCGCACGGATCGCCGAGCTCGTCGGCGCGCAACCGGTCACGGTGCAGGCGGCCGAGCTGTCGCAGGCGATGGCGACCGGCGTGATCGAGAGCTACATGTCGTCGGGCTCGACCGGCTACGACACGAAGACCTACGAGCACATCAAGTACTGGTACGACACGCAGGCCTGGCTGCCGAAGAACGCGGTGCTGGTCAACAAGGCCGCGTTCGATGCGCTCGACAAGCCGACGCAGAGCGCGCTGCTGAAGGCCGGCGCCGATGCCGAGACCCGCGGCTGGGCTCTTTCGCAGGCGAAGAACACCGAGTACATCGAGCTGTTGAAGAAGAACGGCATGAACATCATGGCGCCGCCGCCGCAGCTGACCACCGACATGAAGAAGGTCGGCGAGACGATGCTGAAGGAATGGAGCGACAAGGCCGGCCCGGAAGGCCAGGCGATCGTCGACAACTACAAGAAGATGTGATGGCGCACAGGTCCGCGGCGCCGTGCCGCGCCGGCCGCGCGCGTTCCGCAGCCGGCGCCTGACCCGTGCGGCGCCTGCTCGACGCGCTCTACGGCGGCGCCGCCGCGCTCGCGGCGCTGTCGATGGTGTTGTTGCTCGTGATGGTGATGCTGTCGATAGTCGGCCGCCAGCTGCACTTCAACCTGCCTGGGGTCGATGCCTACGCCGGCTACATGATGGCCGCGGCCGGCTTCCTCGCGCTGGCCCACACGCTGAAGCGCGGCGAGCACATCCGCGTGACGCTGCTGCTGTCGTCGCTGCACGGCGGCGCTCGGCGCGGCCTCGAGCTCTGGGCCCTGTTCGCGGCTGCGCTGCTCGCGGCGCTCGCGGCCTTCTACAGCACGAAGCTCGCGTGGCAGTCGTACACGTTCCACGACATCTCGACCGGCAACGACGCGACACCGCTCTGGCTGCCGCAGCTGTCGATGGCGCTCGGCACGCTGGTCCTCGCGATCGCGTTCGTCGACGAGCTCGTGCTCGAGATCCGCGGCCGCCGCGTCGCCGCCGAACCCGCGGAGGCGCTGCGCAATGAATGACATCACGATCACCGCGCTGCTGATCGTCGCGCTGTTCCTGATCCTCGGCAGCGGAGTCTGGATCGGCCTGACGCTCTCCGGCGTCGCGTGGATCGGGATGCAGCTCTTCAGCACGCGCCCGGCCGGCGATGCGATGGCGGTGACGATCTGGGGCTCGTCGTCGAGCTGGACCCTGACCGCGCTGCCGCTCTTCATCTGGATGGGCGAGATCCTGTTTCGCACGCGGCTGTCGCAGGACATGTTCCGCGGCCTCGCGCCGTGGGTCCAGGGGCTGCCGGGGCGGCTGCTGCACACCAACATCGTCGGCTGCGCGATCTTCGCCGCGGTGTCCGGATCGAGCGCGGCGACCTGCGCGACGATCGGCAAGATGAGCCTGCCGGAGCTGACGCGGCGCGGCTACCCGGAAATCATGTCGGTCGGCTCGCTCGCCGGCGCCGGCACGCTCGGCCTGCTGATCCCGCCGTCGATCATCATGATCGTCTACGGCGTCAGCGCCG
>JBDTXV010000133.1:0-6324 GCA_040006015.1 Caldimonas sp. | reverse complement strand
GGCTGTCGGCCGCCGGCGTGCTGAAGAAGGAGATGGTCGCGGCGATGGCGCCGAATCCGATCATCTTCGCGCTCGCCAATCCGACGCCGGAAATCCTGCCCGAGGAGGTGCTCGAAGTGCGCAGCGACGCGATCATCGCGACCGGCCGCACCGACTACCCGAACCAGATCAACAACGTCCTGTGCTTCCCGTACATCTTCCGCGGCGCCCTCGATTCGGGCGCGACGACGATCACGATCGAGATGGAGATCGCCGCGGTGCATGCGATCGCCGAGCTCGCACAGGCCGAGCAAAGCGAGGTCGTCGCGGCGGCCTATGCCGGCATCGCACTGAGCTTCGGGCGCGACTATCTGATCCCGAAGCCGTTCGATCCGCGCCTGATGATGAGGATCGCTCCGGCCGTCGCCAAGGCCGCCGCCGAATCCGGCGTCGCGTTGCGTCCGATCGCCGACCTCGACGCGTACCGGGCCAAGCTGCAGACCTTCGTCTACGCGTCGGGCGCGACGATGCGACCGATCTTCAGCATGGCCAAGAGCGCGCTGAAGAAGCGCATCGCCTACGCCGAAGGCGAAGAGGAGCGGGTGCTGCGCGCGGTCCAGGTCGTCGTCGACGAGGACGTCGCGCGTCCGACCCTGATCGGGCGGCCCGACGTGATCGCGCAGCGAATCGCGAAGTTCGGACTGCGCCTGGCCGCCGGGCGCGACTACGACCTCGTCAACACCGAGCACGACGAGCGCTATCGCAGCTACTGGCAGGCGTATCACCAGTTGACGGCGCGCAAGGGAGTGACCGCGCAGCTCGCGAAGATCGAGATGCGCCGCCGCCTGACCCTGATCGCCGCGATGCTGCTGAAGACCGGCGAGGTCGACGGCATGCTCTGCGGCACCTGGGGCGGCACCGCGATGCACCTGCAGTACATCGACCAGGTCATCGGGCTGCGCGAAGGCGCGCGAACCTATGCCTGCATGGTCGGGCTGATCCTGCCCGGACGCCAACTGATGGTGGTCGACACCCACGTCAACTACGACCCGAGCGCCGAACAGCTCGCCGAGATCACCGTGATGGCGGCCGAGGAAATGAAGCGCTTCGGCCTGCAGCCGAAGGCGGCACTGCTGTCGCACAGCAACTTCGGCACCAGCAATCAGCCGTCGGCGGTCAAGATGCGCGCCGCGCTGGCGCTGTTGCGGGCCCAAGCGCCCTGGCTCGAGGTCGACGGCGAGATGCACGGCGACACCGCGCTCGATGCCGCGCATCGGCACGACCTGATGCCCGACAGCCCGTTGACCGGTGAAGCCAATCTGCTGGTGCTGCCGAACATCGACGCCGCGAACATCAGCTACAACCTGCTGAAAATGGCCGCTGGCGGCGGCATCGCGATCGGCCCGATGTTGCTCGGCGCGGCCCAGCCGGCGCATATCCTGACGCCGTCGGCTACCGTGCGCCGCATCGTCAACATGACCGCGCTGGCGGTCGCCGACGCGAACGCGGCGCGTTGACACGCGCGTAACAGTTGGTCCGAGCGCAGGGACGTTCGAGTCAAGGCGCCGTCCCCCCACGTGCCGATGGCCAGCCCCCGCTGGGACGCGGCCGATGCATTGTTGCGGTGCGGGGGCCTTTCCGAGTCAATCCAGCGACCGGCGAGAGCCTCCGCTCCAACTCGCCGAATAGATAAGCCGAGCTCGGCGCCGGTTCCAACGCCCGGCTAGGTGGTTGCGAATGTGAGCACACGCCAGCAATCCCTTCTCGATGCACTGAATTGAGGCAAGCGCTTGAGATTTCCGACCCGTTTCGGTAACATCCTCGTCTTTCGCATCAAGGGATAACCCGTGTTGGTCTCCGGTCGGCTGCCGCAGTGGTACCCGCTGCGCAGATGGGGGCTCGGAGTCAGCATCGCGGCAGCTTTGCTGCTCGGCCCGGAAGTTCAGGCGCGTCGGCAGGAGCCGTTCCAAGGCTTGGTTGCAGTGGCCGAATTGCCGGTCGAGGCGCAATCGGTCCACCGGCTGATCCGTTCGGGAGGTCCGTTCGTGCACCCGAAGGACGGCGCGGTGTTCGGCAACCGCGAGCGCCTGCTGCCGCCGCAGAGTCGAGGTTTCTACCGCGAGTACACCGTCGCGACGCCGGGCGCTCGCGACCGCGGCGCACGCCGGATCGTGTGCGGTGGTCGAGAGACGAAGGCACCCGAAGCTTGTTACTACACCGCCGATCACTACAGCAGCTTCCGCAGGATTACGCCGTGACCGCAGGCACCCGGATTTTTTTCACTCGAGGAGGAACGTGACCATGCAGTTGCAGACAGTCCGTCCGAACATCGTTCAATCGATACGCGCCTATCGCGTCGACGACCTGATGCAGGCGGCCGAGAACGCGGGCCAGCATTTCCTGTATGCGAACCTGACGCCGGCGCAATCGAAACAGGACGTGCTCGAAGGCATCGCGCAGGCCTTCATGTTCCCGGCGCATTTCGGCAAGAACCTCGACGCGCTATATGACTGCATGACCGATCTGGTCCACAAGGCGGGCATGCAGCCGGGCTTCGTCGTCGTGCTCGAGCAATTGCCCGACAACGCCCGCTTCGACCGCGAGGCGCGCGAACAGCTGCTCGATGTCTTTCGCGATGCGGCCGACTTCTGGGCCGAGCGAAAGATACCGTTCAGGTGCTTCTATTCTTTTCAGTAGCCCGCTCCCAAGAACAAGGGTCATGGGAGCGGGCTACCGAGATGGCCCAGAACGTTGCGGACAAGCCGGTCAAAGCGGCCGCGAAGAGCGCCGCGAACAGCAGCTTCGGCATGAACATGCCATTGATGAGCAGCGCCTTCGACACGGCGATGTGGCTCAACGCCGCCTGATCGCGCCGCCGGTTCCCGGTAGTCAGGCCGTCGCCGTTGCGACGGCCCGGTCCGGCGCCAGCGCCGACAAGGCCACGTATTCGGCCACCGGCACTTCCTCGGCGCGGCGCTGCACGTCGAAGCCGACGGCATAACCGCGTTCGTCGAGCCAGCGCCCGAGGGTGTGGCGCAACAGCTTCCTGCGCTGCGAGAACGCGACCGTGACGATCTCGCCGAGCCGGGCCGCGTCGATCGCGGCGGCTTGCGGCAGCGGCTGCATTCGCACGACCGCGGACTCGACGCGCGGCGGCGGATCGAATGATTCCGGCCCGACGTCGAGCACCGCCTCGATGTCGTAGCGCCACTGCAGCATCACGCTGAGCCGCCCGTACGCTTTCGTGCCGGGCCGCGCGCTCATCCGCTGCACGACTTCCTTCTGCAGCATGAAGTGCTGGTCGGCGATGCGGTCCGCGGCGCCGAGCAGATGAAACAGGATCGGCGTCGAGATGTTGTACGGCAGGTTGCCGACGACGCGCAGCGGCGCGCCGCGGCGCTGCGCGAGTGCGTCGAAGTCGACCGCGAGCACGTCGGCCTCGATCACGTCGAGGGCGGGATTCCTGCGCAGCCGCGTGGCCAGGTCGCGGTCGAGCTCGATCACGGTCAGGCGCGCGCAGCGCTCGGCGAGCGGTGCGGTCATCGCACCGAGTCCGGGACCGATCTCGACCAGCGCGTCGTCGCGCCGCGGATCGATCGCCGCGACGATCGCATCGATCACCGACGGATCGGTCAGGAAATGCTGGCCGAAGCGCTTGCGGGCGACATGCTTCACCGCGGCTTCCCGAAACCGGCCGTCGGCATCAGCCCCTCGCGGCGGGCGTCAGCTCGGCGGATCGCGGAGCTCGACATAGGCGCGCCCGCGCAGGTCGCGCAGCCATTCGGCATAGGCGTCCTCGAACTTCTGCTCGCGCAGGATGTTGCGCGCCTGTTCGCGCTGCTGGCGGGCATCGAGCGTGACCTCGCGCCGGTTGACGACCTGGATCAGGTGCACGCCGAAGCGCGAGACGACCGGGTCCGAAATGCTGCCGGGCTGCAGGCCGTTGATGACCTCCTCGAATTCCGGCACGAACGTGCCGGGCGAGACCCAGCCGAGGTCGCCGCCTTGGGCCGCGCTGCCGTCTTCGGAGTTCTCGCGCGCCGCCTGCTCGAACGACGTTGCGCCGCTGCCGATCGCGCGCCGGATCTCGGCGAGGCGACGGATCGCGGCGTCCTGCGTCAGCTGCGCCGAGGTCCGCAGCAGGATGTGGCGGGCACGCGTCTGCTGGACCGTGAAGGCGCCCGAATCGCGACGCTCGACCAGCTTCAGCACATGGAAGCCGGCGCCGCTGCGCAGCAGCTCGGGCGTCACGTCGCCGGGCCGCAGCGTGCGCACCGCCGCGACGAAGATGTCCGGCAGACGATCGGCAGGCCGCAGCCCGATCACGCCGCCCTGCTCGCGGTTGTTGTCTTCCGACATCTCGCGCGCGACCGTCTCGAACGGTTCGCCGGCGCGGACGCGGGCGCGCGCAGTCTCGGCGCGGGCGTGCTTCTCGGCGACGACCGAGACGCTCGCGCCTTCGGGGACCAGGATCAGGATCTGAGCGATGTTCAGCTGCGGCGCCATGCCGGCGGCGACCCGGCGCTGTTCGAGAAACGAGTCGATATCGGCTTCGCTGACCTTGATGCGCTCCATCACCTCGCGCTCGCGCACCCGCTCGACCAGCAACTGGTCGCGCACGTTGCCGCGGAACTTCGCGTAGTCGATTCCTTCCTGGCGCAGTTTCTGGCGCAGCTGCGCCAGCGTCAGCTGGTTCTGCAGCGCGACATTGCCGACCGCGCGATCGAGCTCGCTGTCGTCGATCTTGACGCCGCTTTCGCGTGCGTTCGTGATCAGCACGCGCTCGTCGATCAGCGCATCGAGGACCTGCCGACGCAGCGCCGGAGCCGGCGGCAGAGGGGTCTTCGTGCGCGCGGCTTCGGCGCGGACGCGCTCGAGCCGCGACTGCAGCTCGCCCGCGGTGACGAGTTCCTGATTGACGACCGCGACGATGTAGTCGCCGGAGCGCGACGCGCCGCTCGGCGCCTGCTGTGCGTGCAGCGCCGGCGCGAGCAGCGCGAGCGCCGCGATGCAGGCGGCCGCGCCGAGGCGGCGCACAAGCTCGGCGCAAGCCTTCGCCGAACGCCGTCGGCGCGGCGCAGCGGCGGCCGAAACGGGGAGCTTGGAAACGTAAATCTCAGTCATAGGGATTGATGGGCAGCGGCGCGGTGCGCTCTTCGCGCAGCAGCCGGTAGCCGGGGATATTGTCCTTCAAGACCTGCAGCGGATTCGAGCCGAGCCGGGACAGCCCGACCAGCTCGAGTTGCAGCAGCAGGCGAGTCGTCGCATCGCTGCGCCCGGTCGAGAGCCGCTCGGCGACGACGCGTCCGATCCAGCAGCCGGCGTCGTATTCGAAGCCGACGATCGAATCGATCAGGCGGCTGTCGCGCATGCTGTAGTTGACGCGGCCGACGCCGTACAGGTTCCCGCCGCAGGCGCCCGTCGCGCGGCCGCCCGTGTCGGCCGCACCGCGGTAGACCGGCCATTGCCAGCCGATTTCCATCTGCTCGGTCAGTCCCCGAGTCAGGCGATAGGTCGCGCTGACGGTCCAAAACGGACCCGGCGAATAGCGCACACCGACGATCGAGCGCTCGGCGCGCTTGCTGTCGGGGCTGTACTGCACCGCGGCGTCGAAGTTCCAGTTGCGCACCAGCGATGTCGAGCCGAGGAGCAGCACATCGGAGAAGCGCTGCGTCGACGGCTGCAGGTCCGGCGTGACCTGCTGGTCGCGGAACCGGTAGCGCTGCACGATGCCCAGGCGCAGCGCCTCGGCACCGGTGTCCGGATCGAGCAAACGGGTCGTCACGCCGGCCGTCAGCTGGTGCGCATCGGAAACGCGGTCGACCCCGGAAAAGAGGTTGTCGCTGAAGACCGATTCGTAGTTGAAATCCTTCGCTGCCGCATCGAAGTTCGGCAAATCGCCCTGCCGCACGTACGGCGTGTCGACGTACAGCAGGCGCGGCTCGAGGGTCTGTCGCACGGCGCGTCCGAACCAGGTGCTGTCGCGCTCGAAAGTCCATGCGCTGTCGACGCTGAGCGTCGGAATCACCCGCGACGCATCGCCGCGCACGCCGGCGACCGGCGCGTCGAGCGAGTACGACGCGGCGTTGAAGGCGAGCTTCGGCACGAAAGTCCAGCCCGGCGTGACGACCGGACGGCTGACGCTGCCGAGCGCATGCACGCGCATTCCGTTCGGACGCGGCCCGCTGGCGTTGTTGTCCGGCGTCTCGAAGCGGTTGAACTCGCCCTCGAACGCGAGCTCGATGCCGGGTCCGTAGCGGCCGAGGTAGCGCGAGCCGACCTGCGGCACACGCTCGTACGGCGCCTCGATGCGCGTCGCCGGATCGGCGGTCTGCAGCACCTGCC
>JBDTXV010000132.1:0-6340 GCA_040006015.1 Caldimonas sp. | reverse complement strand
GCGCGAGCCGCAGCGCATCCTCGCCGCTGGTGGCGAACCGCAAGTCGCCGAAGTCGGAGAGTATGCGACCCAGCAGCTGGATCGTGATGGGGTCGTCGTCGACCACCAGGATGTTGTAATTCACGTCGGTCGTTTCATGTCGCATCGGGCTGTCTCGGTGTCGAAGCCTCGGTGACGAGGAAACCCACTATCTTCCGATCGAAGGTGCTGCGCAATACTCGTTTGGCGCATTAGCCCGGCCACCTCTCTCGAGTGAAACAGTGCCAGGACGGGTTCACGGCCGGCCCGTCACGCGCTGCACCATCGCATAAACCGCCGACATCTGCAGGCCGCTCTTCAGTGCGTATGGGCGAAGCGCACCCTTCTCAACCTCTCGGATTTCTCAGGGACGCCGCTGTCGCAGCGACGACGCTCTCGGAATCAAATCAGGTAGCGGCCCTTCGACAATGCGCCGCTTCCTTTCGCCGCGCAGGTGTTCGAGCAGGAGTTCGATCGCTTCATGGGCTACGCGATCGAGGTGCAGATCGACGGCAGTCAGCGGCGGATCGCAGGTGCGCGCGCGCATGCCGTCGTAGCGCGTCGCGACGACGACGTCATGCGGAACTCGTCTGCCTGCGTGCTCGAGGGCCTGGATCGCGCCGACCGCGAACGCATCGACCGGAACGCAAAGGCCGTCGATCTCCGGGTGACGTTGCAGCAGGTCCAGCGTCGACTCGTAGCCGCCCCTTTCGCCTGCAGATTCTTCCGCAGTCGCAACGATCGCGGCCATGCGGGACTTGTTCGCGATCGCGCGGTAGACCTCTTCGGTCTCGACGTACGAATTTCTGCATTCCGATCCAAGCAGCAACGCGATGCGCCGCGCGCCTTGCGCCCGCAGATGATCGAGCAGCAGCCGTGCGGTGTCGGCCGAGCGGAGGTCGACGTACGGAACGGGCTGGTGCGCACCGGGCTGCCGCCCGATCAGCACCACCGGAAGACCGCGCTTGCGCATGTACTCGACGTTGACGTCGCGCGCCGACGGCTCGATGACCAGGGCGCCGTCGATGTCGAGCGAGTCGAGTGGCAGGGTGCCGCTCTCCGTCGGCGGCGCCAACACCAGCGCAAGGCCGCGGCTCAGCGCCGATGCCGCGGCCACCGCTGCGATTTCCATCAGAAAGCCGAGCCGCGACGATCCCCCCGCGACGGCGAAAGGCATCGACGACAGCAGCACGATCATGTGCGCCTCGCCGGTCCGCAGGCGCTGCGCATGGCGATTCGGGCGATAGCGCAACGCGCGCGCCGCCTCGTCGACCCGCTCGCGCGTCCGTGCGTCGACCTGGCCGCGCCCGTTCAGCGCATGCGAGACGGTCGTGGGCGAAACGCCCGCAGCGCGTGCGACATCGCTGATCGTGGTTCTCGACACTCGCGCTGTGCTCATCGGATGAAATTGTCGGCCGGCAACGGCTCCGTCTATCGAGGCGGGTAAGCCCCTAGCGAACCCCGCTTGACGAAATTGCGGGGCGCCGCTAGATTTGTCCCAAATCGATTTGGGAAATGGCAGTCTAACCCGCGGTGCGGGTTTTTTCGAGGCCTGGCCCAAATCGATTTGGGAAAGAATCTGCACCTCTCCGGGAAACGTCAATCATGTCCACCGAATCGATCGAACCCGTCAATGCGGTTCTGCCGCTGCCGCAACTCGTTCTCTTCGGGTTGCAACACGTGCTCGTGATGGCGGCCGTGCCGATCACATCGGTTTTTCTCGTCGCAAAGGCGCTGAATCTGCCGTCTGCGCTCACCGTGAACCTGATCAGTGCGACCTTTCTGGTCTGCGGTCTCGGCACGTTGATGCAGTCGTTCGGACCGTGGAAATTCGGTGCGCGCCTGCCGTTCGTGATGGTGCCCGGCGGCGCGCCGATCGTCATGTTTCTGACAATCGCGCAGCAGCGCGATCTGCAAACGGCTTCCGGCGCGGTGATCCTCACCGCCGTCTTTTACTTTCTGGTGCTGCCGGTGTTCTCGCGCTGTCTGAAGTTCTTTCCGAAGATCGTGATCGGCAGCCTGCTGCTGCTCGTCTCGGTGAACCTCGTCAAGGTCTACGGCGGCATCATCGTCGGCAAACCCGGAACCCCCGGCTTCGCGGATCCCGCGAACATCTACCTCGCGCTTGCGACGATCGGCTTCACGATCCTCTTCGCCCGCATCTTCTCGGGGCTGCTGGGCCAGTTGTCGGTGCTGCTCGGCCTGCTCGCCGGCGCCGTCATCGCGGCGCTGTTCGGCATGATGGACCTCGGCGGCGTGGCCGTCGGCCCGGTCGTCAGCTCGCCGAACCTGCTGCCGTTCGGGATGCCGACGTTCGACCTGGTCGCGTCGATTCCGCTGCTGATCTTCAGCGTCATTTCGATGGTCGAAGCGACCGGTCAGACGATTGCAGTGGCCGAAGTCGTCGGCAAGGAGATCGATCCGCGCGATACGGTGCCGCGAACCATCCGGGGCGACGCGCTGATGTCGTTGATCGGTGGTTTCCTCGGCACCTCGATGATCATCACGAGCGGCGAGAACATCGGCATCGTGCGCGCGACGAACGTGCGCTCGCGCTACGTCACCGCCAGCGCGGGGTTCATCCTGATCCTGGTCGCGCTGTTCGCGCCGTTCGGGCGGCTCGCCAACGCGATCCCGTCGGCCGTGGTCGGCGGTACGGCAATGGTCGTCTTCGCGATCATCGGCACGATCGGCATCGACATGCTGCGCAAGGTCGATCTGCACCAGCGCGGCAATATGTTCATTCTCGCGGCGGCGCTGACGATGGGGCTGCTGCCGATCGTCGTACCGGGCCTGTACAGCAGATTTCCGGCGACGCTGCAGCTGGTCCTGGGCAACGGCCTGGCAATGGGCGCGATCACCGCCATCCTGCTGAACATCCTCTTCCATCATGTCGGGCGACCGCAGCCGAGTGCGCAGAACGCGACACCTGAACCGATCGGGCAATGACGGTGTCGCACGACCCATCCTCGATAGGGCAAGCCGGCTTCGCGACGGCACCCGACCTCGGTCCGGCCGCGTTCGCGCATCGCGACCTGCTGCTCGTGCCGGAGCAGACGATGCTGCCCGATGGCCCGGCACGAAACCAGGCGCTGTTCATTACAGATGGCCGCTTCGCCGATGTCGGACCGGCCGAAGTGCTGCGCGAGCGCTATGCGCATCTGGCCGCCGTCGAGCTCCCGGGCAAGCTGGTCATGCCGGGCTTCGTCGATTCGCATCACCACCTGACGCAATCGTTCGGCAAGTCGCTGGCCTATGGCGAGCCATCGGAAATCTTCAGCCGCATCTGGGTTCCCCTCGAGGCCAGCCTCGACGACGAATTCGTCTATCTCGCCTCGAAGCTGGCTGCGCTCGAATCGCTCCGCGGCGGCTTCACGACGGTGTGCGACGCCGGGACGCGCGCACCCGGCGACATCGCGGCTCTGGCAAGAGCCACCGGCGAGGCCGGACTGCGCTGCGTGCTGGGGTTCATTTGCAACGACGGCGGTCGCGACGCCCCGCCCGAGCGCCGTCACGAGATCCTGCAGCGCGCTGACGATTTTCTTGCTCGTTGGCAAGGTGATCCGCTGATCCACCCGTCGCTCGCTGTTTCGGTGCCGGAAGCGGGCTCCGACGCGATGCTCGTCGACGTATCGAATCGCTGCGCCGAGGCCGGCGCTGTCTTCCAGACCCACGTCAACGAGCACCTTGCGTCGGTCGAGCGCTGCATCGTCGCGCGCGGCATGCGCCCGCTCGAGCTGCTCGGCCGGCTCGGGGCGCTCGGTCCGCAGACTTTGGCGGCTCATGCGACCTTGGTGACGCCGACGGAGCTCGCGCTGATTCGCGACACCGGCACCGCCGTCAGCTACAACCCGGTCGCGAGCCAGTGGAAGGGAAATGCGATTGCGCCGGCGAATCTGATGGCGATGCTGGGCATCCGTTTCGGGCTCGGTACCGACGCGACACGAAGCGATGGCTTTCGCCTGCTCGACGCGGCCGAGGCGGCGCAGAAGCTCGGCTTCGGGCTCGCCGTCGGCGATGGGTCGACCGGGGCCGGCTGGACCTGGCTGGACCATGCGACCCGGATGGGAGCCGACGCCGCAGGCCTGGCCGGACAGACCGGCGAAATCGCGGTCGGCCTGCAGGCCGACTTCCTGATCATCGACCTTGACGTGCCCGAAATGTGCACGTCGTTCGATCTCGTTTGGGACCTGGTTCGCCTCGGCAACCGCGACCAGATCGTCGGCGTGTTCGTCGACGGTCGGTTGCGCCTCTGGCAAGGCTGGCCGATCGGCTGGGATGCGAAGCCTCTGATGCAGCGCGTCGCGGAACTGGCGCGCAGCGCGGTCCGGAAGGCGCCGATCGTGAAGCTTCACCTGCCTGCGGCCGATCACTTCCGTCGCGCGCGCGCGAGCGCTGCGCAGCCGGCGCCCGGATCCGGTTCGGGCCAGGGAAATCCCAGCCGATGACCTGGGAGCATTTCGCCCTCATCTCGGCCGGCGTGCTCGTTGCCGGATTCGTTCAGGGATCGACCGGCGTGGGCTTCGCTCTCATCGTCGCGCCACTGATCGGTCTGCTCGATCCAGCGCTCCTGCCGGTCTCCGTGCTGGTGTTGATGCTGCCGCTCAACGTCTACGTCGTCTGGCGCGAGCGCGCCGCGCTCGACAGGATCGGGGCAAGCTGGATCACCGCCGGGCGGGTCGTCGGCACGGCCGGAGGACTTTGGGTGCTGGTCGCGCTGAGCGCGAGTCATCTGAGCGTGGTCGTAGGCCTGGCAACGATCGCCGCGGTCCTCGCGACCGTGTTCGCTCCAGCGTTCACTCCGGGGCCAGTGGCGTTCATCAGCTCGGGGATCGTCACCGGCGTCACCGAAACCGCGACCGGGATCGGCGGGCCGCCGCTGGCCCTCGTCTACCAGCACCAGCCGGTCGCGGTGATGCGCTCGACCGTTGCGCTGTGCTTCCTGATCGGCGAACTGGTGTCTCTCGCGACGCTCGTCGCGGTCGGGCGGGTCGCCGCGCCACAGCTCACCGCAGCCGCGCAGCTGCTGCCCGCGCTCGGCATGGGCGCGGTGCTCAGCCATGTCGTGCACCATCGCGTGAACCAGCGCTTCCTGCGTGCGTTCGTGCTGGTGTTCGCGCTGGCTTCGGGCGTCGTGTTGCTGATCCGCGCGTTTTGAACGCGACTAACGTCGACTCAACGAGCGGGAAGGGAAGAGCCACGCATCTGGATCCTCGTCTTGCAGCGCGGATACCCCGCACAGCCCCAGAACCGCTCGCCGCGATTGCGCGGAGCCCGCTCGACCATCTTGGTCCCGCAGCTCGCGCAGGTCGGTCGCCAGTACTCGCCTTTGAGCGCGATCTCGAGCAGCGCCTGCTGCTGCTCCGGCGTGCGGCTCGCAATCACCGCGAGCAGACTCTTCACGTCGAGCGGGTTGATGCCGTTGGCTCTCGCGAAAGCGAGTGCCTCCGGCGTGAACGTCGAGGTCGTCGCGAACTGGCCGCGGCTGACGTCGTGCGCGGCCATCACGTCGCGCAGCTCGCGCACCTTGTCGACGCCGACCGGCCTGTTCGACCAATGCTTGCACTGGACGACGCTGACCGCCGCGCCGCCGCGGTTCTTCGAGTGCAGCCAGATGTCGATGCCGCCGTCAGGGCCGTGCGATTGCGACCGCGTCTCGAAGCCGGCCTGCGAAAACAGCGCTTCGACGACGGCCTCGAAGCGGCGCCATTCGATCACGTCGAAGGCCTGCTCGTCCCATACGTGCGGCGCGCGCGCTTTTGCGAAGTCGGTGGCTTCATCGGTGTCGATCGGCAGTCGCTCCATCTGGTCCGGCAGCGGATCGATCGCACCTCGCCGGACCGACTCGCGCAGCCGCGCGGCCATCGATTCGAGTTCGATCGCGGCCGGGTGGTACGCAGTCCCGAGCCGCCCGGCCGTCGGCTCGCGCCGCGTTCTCGGGGCGGAGATCGAAGAATCGCCAGAGAGCCGCTGTTGCCAGGTCTGCCAGCCGACGATCGCTCCGCCGAGCATCATCAGGATCCAGCCGAACGGCACGAGCGGGCGGATGCCGCTCGCGATCACGTTGGCGTGAAGGAAGAGCGGGCCGATGCCGATCAACGCGCCGACCGCGATCAAGCGAAGACCGAGTGCGACGATCTCGTGCCTCTTCCGCGCGGCTCCTTTTGTTCGACTCATCCTTCGCTGATCTCCACTGGTTCGGCAGCGGTGCCGAGCCGGCTCGCCCGCGCTTCAGGTCGGGAAGCCGAGCCGCTTTGCCGCCGCGTCGGAGCGTAGCGGCGATGCGCATGCGTTCGCGCGGCCCCGTCCCCAAAAGGGGTGA
>JBDTXV010000131.1:0-6348 GCA_040006015.1 Caldimonas sp. | reverse complement strand
GCCGAGCAGGCGGTTGCGCGCCGGCGCGTAGCCGTCCCAGCCGTCGGTCCAGTAGACGCCGGTGCCGAACGCCGGCTCGTTCCAGGCGAAGCGTGCCATCAGCGTCTGCTGCGCGAGCAGGTTCCATGGGCGCGCGACGTCCCAGCCGTCCGCAAGCCAGCGCTCCTGATCCGGGCCGAGCAGCGAGCGCTTCGGATCGGCGAGCTCGGGACAGGCGCCGAGCATCACCGTGTTCGAGCCGCCGCGACCCGGCTTCGGACAAGCCTGCGGCTCGCGGTACTGGCGGTCGTCTAGCAGATGGATGCGGGCGAGGCGGCCCCAGTCAAGCCGGCCGGTGATGCGCATCTCGGCGCCGCGCGGCCGCGCCGATTTCGGAAACGGCATGTGCTCCCAATACGCCTGATACGCGGCTGCGCGCTGCGTCGCGAAGTCGGGCGCGAGCGTTTCGCTGCGCAGGTTCGCGTAGTCGTTGCCGACCTCGTGATCGTCCCAGACCATCAGCCACGGCAGGCGCGCATGCGCGGTCTGCAGCGCCGGGTCGCTCTTGTAAGTCGCGTAGCGCGCCCGGTACTGCGCCAGCGTCGTCACGACCCCGCCTTCGGTGCGGCGCAACGCATCGGGCCGCGATGCGTATTCGTAGATGTAGTCGCCGAGGAACAGCACGAGGTCGAGGTCTTCCGCGGCCAGGTGGCGCCACGCGGCGTAATGGCCGACCTCCCAGCGCTGGCAGCTCGCGATCGCGAAGTTCAGCGTCGCGGCGGAGCCCGGCAGCGGCGCGGTGCGCGTGCGTCCGGTCGCGCTGCGCTCGCCGAGCGCGCCGAAGCGGTACCAGTACCAACGGTCCGGCGCGAGTCCGGCCGGCTCGGCGTGGACGCTGTGCGCCCACGCCGCGTCGGCGCTTTCGTTGCCGCTTGCGACGATGCTTCCGAACGCCTCGTCTTCGGCGATTTCCCAGTGCACATCGACGCGCTCCGGCACACCGGCGCCGGTCAGCCGCGTCCACAGCACGACGCCGTCGGCGCGCGGCTGGCCCGAAGCGATGCCGAGGGCGAAGCGGGCGTCGGCGGCGCGCGCGAAGCGCAATAGCGCCGGTGCGGCGATCAGCGCCGCGCCGCCCTGCAGCAGCGTGCGGCGCCGCAAGCGGTGCGTGGCGGGACCCGCGTTCATCGCGATCCGGCGGCTGCGCCGCAGCTCGGCCGGCTGCGCGTCAATTCGCGCTCGCCGCGCTGCCCGGGGTCACGAGGTCGACGGTCTTCTCGATGACCTTGCCGGTCACCTTGACGCCGGTGCTGACGACCGCGCCGGCGACGCCGATCGCGGCCCCGGCTGCGGCGCCGGCGACGGAGACGACCGCGCAGCCCGGCAAGGCCGCGAAGACGACACCGAGGCAGAGGGCGAGGCGCAGATGCTTCAAGGGATCCTCCTTCGATTCACACCGGACGCGCGAAACGCGGCGCGTTTGGCGCCGCGCATACCCAACTCAGCCGCGGCCGACGAACGGCATGTTGGTCGCCATGATCGTCATGAACAGCACGTTGGTCTCGAGCGGCAGGCCGGCCATCTGCACCACGGCATTCGCGACATGGTCGACGTCCATCCGCGGCTCGACCATCATTTTGCCGTCGGCCTGCGGCACGCCGGTCGTCATGCGCGCCGTCATCTCGCTCGCCGCGTTGCCGATGTCGATCTGGCCGCAGGCGATGCCGTGGGCGCGGCCGTCGAGCGAGGTCGCCTTCGTCAGCCCGGTGACCGCATGCTTCGTCGCGGTGTAAGGCGCGCTGAACGGCCGCGGCGCGTGCGCCGAGATCGAGCCGTTGTTGATGATGCGGCCGCCTTTCGGGCTCTGGCTCTTCATCAGCTTGAATGCCTGCTGGGTGCACAGGAACACCGCGGTCAGGTTGATGTCGACGACCGCTTTCCATTGCGCGAACGTCAGCTCGTCGAGCGGGATCGCCGGCGCGCCGGTGCCGGCGTTGTTGAAGAGAACGTCGAGCCGGCCGTAGGCATCGCGGGTCGCGGTGAAGAGCGCCTCGACCGAGGCCGGATCGCTCGCGTCGGTCGCGACCGCGAGAGCGTTCGGGCCGAGCTCGCCGGCCGCGGCGACTGTCTGCTGCAGCGCGTCGAGGCGCCGTCCGGCGAGCACGACGTTGTAGCCGGCTCGCAGCAGCGCGAGCGCCGTGGCGCGGCCTATGCCGCTGCCGGCTCCGGTGACCATTGCGACTTTCATGCGATGTCCTTTCTGGTTGCGCTGCGGTGGATCAGGGCGGCGGCGAACCGGTGCCCTCGAGCGGCGCCGGTTCGGCCGAGAAACAGGCCGCGAACGTGAAGTAGAGCGACGCGTAGAAGACCGTCGAGAGCACCAGCGAGGCCGGCATCGCGACGAAGGGGACGAGCTGGGCCCGGCCGAACAGCGCGAACACGAGGTTCGCGACCAATGCGAACATCACCAGCACGCCGAGCCAGGTCAGGCTGTAGACGATGAAGGCGCCCTTGTTGCGCCAGCAGGCGACGGTGCTGAAAAAGAGCGCCTTCGCGGCGCCGAGGCGGCCCCAATGGACCAACGCCGGCGCATGCCAGAACGGCACCGACAGCAGGCCGAGCAGCGCGAAGCGCAGCAGCACGCCGGCCTCGAGGCGCGGGTCGGCGAGCTTCGCGGCGACCACGTCGGGCGATGACTTCGTCGCGGCCTGCGCCTCGATCAGCGCGTCGAGCGCGCCGCCGTCGATCACGTCGCTGAGCCACAGGATGACCCAGGTCGACGCCGCATAGATCAGGCCGAGCTTGATCATTGCGAGCAGCGGCGCGCGGCCCGAGCGCAGCGGTTCGATGAATGCGCGCGGCAGGGGAAACCGGCCGTCGAGCGCGCGCCGCGTCGCGATCATGAAGCCGAGCGAGCCCAGCGGCAGCAGCGCGAGCAGCAGCAGCGGGCCGACGACCGGCAGCACCGTCAGCACGAAGACGCAGAACAGGAACGCCGCGAACATCCCGGCGAAGCCCATCGGCTGACGCAGGAACACCCCGAAGCCCTGGCGCACCCAGAGGGCGCCCTGGCGGGCCGGAACGAGTTGAAGTTTCATGGTCTTGTGGCACCGGCGCACGGCCCGGCATTCAGCGATTGTGGTGCCATGGCGCGTCGCGGCGCTGGATCAGCACGCGCTCGAAATGGGTCGGGTCGTGCGCGGTCAGCACGCTCGCGTTGCGCGGCAGGTGCAGATCCCAGAGCCGCGAAGTCCAGAAGCGCAAGGCCGCGGCCCGCATCAGCGCCGGCATCAGGCGCAGCTCGTTGCTTTCGAGCCGGCGCACGCGGTCGTACGCGGCGACGAACTCAGCTGCGCGCTCGTCGACGAGGCGGCCCGATTCGAGGTCGATGCACCAGTCGTTCAGGCACACCGCGATGTCGAACAGATAGGTGTCGACGCCGGCGAAATAGAAATCGAACAGGCCGGTCAGCACGTCGCCGTCGAACATCACGTTGTCGCGGAACAGGTCGGCGTGGATCGCGCCGCGCGGCAGCGCTGCATAGGCGGCCGACGCGGCGAGCTGATGCTGATAGGCGAGCTCGTCGGTAATCAGTTCGGCGCGCTCGGCGTCGAGGAACGGCACCACGACCGGCACCGTCCGCTCCATCCAGTCGAGGCCGCGCAGGTTCGGCTGCTGCAGCGGGAAATCGGCGCCGGCCAGATGCAGTTGCGCGAGCACCGTGCCGACGCTCGCGGCATGCGCGTTGTCGGGTGCCAGATGGTGATGGCCGGGCAGGCGATCGACGACCGCGGCCGGCTTGCCGTTCAGCGCATGCAGGATCGCGCCGCCGGCGTCGGCCTGCGGATCGGGGACCGGAATGCCGCGCCCCGCGAGATGCTTCATCAGGTGCAGATAGAACGGCAGCTCGGCGTCGGTCAGGCGCTCGAACAGCGTCAGCACGTACGCGCCCTTCGACGTGTCGGCGAAATAGTTGGTGTTCTCGATGCCGCCGCGGCAGCTCTCGAGCGCGGTCAGCTTGCCGATGGCCAGGCGCTCGATCAGCGCGGACGCCTCGTCGAACGAGACCTGCGTGTAGACCGCCATCGATCGGCCGCGTCGCGCGCTGCAGTGCGGCGCAGCCGCGTCAGAAATTCAACACGCGCCAGACGCGCTTGCCGGCCGCGCCGCGCGACGTGTTCGCGCCGTCGGAAAGGTCGCGCGAGCCGTCGCCGGTGATGATCTCGTAGCTCGTGCCGCGTGCGCCCTTCGACGTGACGACGATGCGTTGCGGCACGCCGCGCACGCGCAACTCGTCGATGCGCGTGTTGTCGTCCTCGATCACCGTGTGCCTGACCTCGGGCTCGCCGGCGTCGCGCCGCGCTGCCGGCGTCGGCGTCGCCGCCCGATCGGGTGCCGCGACGGCCTGGGCTGCGCATTGCAGACTGGCCGAAAGTGCGGCGGATACGAGCAGGAGCTTCATGCCGCACATTTTAGTGCGGCGTTGCGCGAAAGACTCGGGCGTAAGCGGCGCGGTGCGCGAAAGACCTCGGGCGGCGCGCCCGACGGCGCGGGCCGCGACGCCTTCCGGCTGCCGCGACGCGCAAAACCTTCGATCACAATTCGGCCGATGAACGACAAGACGCTGTTGCTGGTCGACGGTTCCAGCTACCTGTACCGCGCCTATCACGCGCTGCCCGACCTGCGCTCGCCGGGCGGATTTCCGACCGGCGCGATCCACGGCGTCGTCGCGATGATGAAGAAACTGCGCGAGCAGTACCCGTCGCTGCACGGCGCCTGCGTGTTCGACGACAAGGGCGCGACGTTCCGCGACGAGTGGTACCCGGACTACAAGGCGACGCGTGCGCCGATGCCGTCCGATCTGGCGCAGCAGATCGAGCCGATCCACGAAGCCGTCAAGCTGCTCGGCTGGCCGGTGCTGATGGTGCCCGGGATCGAGGCCGACGACGCGATCGGCACGATCTCGTGCATGGCCGCGAAGGGCGGCTTCGATGTCGTGATCTCGACCGGCGACAAGGACCTCGCGCAGCTCGTCAACGAGCGCGTCACGCTGATCAACACGATGAGCAACGAGCGCCTCGACGTCGCCGGCGTGACCGAGAAATTCGGCGTGCCTCCGGAACGGATCATCGACTACCTGACGCTGATCGGCGACTCGGTCGACAACGTGCCCGGCGTCGACAAGGTCGGCCCGAAGACCGCCGCGAAGTGGCTCGCCGAGCACGGTTCGCTCGAAGGCGTGATGGCCGCCGCCGCGACGATGAAGGGCGTCGCCGGCGATAACCTGCGCCGCGCGCTCGACTGGCTGCCGCAGGGCCGCCGCCTCGTCACCGTCGTGACCGAATGCGACCTGAGCGGCCATGTGCTCGGCTGGCCTGAATTCGATGCGCTCGCGCTCGGCCCGATCGATGTCGACGGGCTGCTCGCGTTCTACGAGCGCTACAACTTCAAGACGCTGCGGCGCGAGCTCGAAACTTCGGCCGTCGCAAAGCCGGTACCGGCCGGCCGCGACGAGCTGCTGCCGCCGCCCGAACCGGCAGTGCCGGCCGAGACGATCGCGAAGCATTACGAGACGGTGCTGACGCTCGACGCGCTCGATGCCTGGATCGCGAAGGTCCGGGCCGCGCCGCTGACCGCGCTCGCCGTCGAGACCGACTCGCTCGACGCGGTCCGCGCGCAACTGATCGGCCTGTCGCTGTCGGTCGCGGCCGGCGAAGCGGCGTACGTGCCGCTGCGCCACAGCTATGCCGGCGCGCCGGACCAGCTCGGCGTCGACGTCGTGCTGGCGCGGTTGAAGCCGTGGCTCGAGGACGGATCGGCGGCGAAGGTCGGCCAGAACACGAAATACGACAAGCACGTCTTCGCCGGTGCCGGCATCGACGTGCACGGCTATTTGCACGACACGATGTTGCAGAGCTACGTACTCGAGGCGCACCGCCCGCACAGCCTCGAGAGCCTCGCGTTTCGCCACCTCGGCCGCACCGGCCTGACCTACGAGGCGGTGTGCGGCAAGGGCGCGAACCAGATCCCGTTCGCGCAGGTCGAGCTCGACAAGGCGACCGCGTATTCGTGCGAAGACAGCGAGATGGCGCTGCATGTCCACGAGGCGCTGTGGCCGCAGCTCGAGGCCGAGCCCGAGCTTCTCGACGTCTACCGGCGCATCGAGATGCCGGCATCGGAAATCCTCGGCCGGATCGAGCGCGCCGGCGTGCTGATCGACAGCGCGTTGCTGAAGGCGCAGAGCCAGCAGCTCGCCGAACGGATGGTCGCGCTCGAGAGCGATGTCTACGAGCAGGCCGGCCAGCCGTTCAACCTCGGCAGCCCGAAGCAGATCGGCGAGATCCTGTTCGGCAAGCTCGGCATGCCGGC
>JBDTXV010000130.1:0-6360 GCA_040006015.1 Caldimonas sp. | reverse complement strand
TCGGGCCGGATGGCGGTCGGCGAGGCGATCACGAACCTGCTCGCCGCGCCGATCGAGCTCGCGCGCGTCAAGCTGAGCTGCAACTGGATGGCCGCTTGCGGCGACGGCACTGCGGCATCTCCCGGCGACGATGCCGCGCTGTACGACACTGTGCAGGCGGTCGGCATCGAGCTCTGTCCGGCGCTCGGCATCGGCGTGCCGGTCGGCAAGGACAGCCTGTCGATGCGGACGACCTGGCGCGACGGCGCCGACGCGAAGCAGGTCACCGCGCCGGTCAGCCTGATCGTCACCGCGTTCGCGACCTTGGCCGACGTGCGCGCGGCATCGACGCCGCAGCTCGTCGCCGGCGACACGACGCTGCTGCTGATCGATCTCGGCCGTGGCCGGATGCGCTGCGGCGGTTCGATGCTCGCGCAGGTGCTCGGCCAGTTCGGCAACGAGGTGCCCGATCTCGACGAGCCGGCGCAATTGAAGGCGCTGGTCGAAGCAGTCAACGCGCTGCGCGACGCCGGCCTCGTGCTCGCGTATCACGACCGCAGCGACGGCGGACTCTGGGCCGCGGCGTGCGAAATGGCATTCGCCGGCCACATCGGCGTCAGCCTGAACGTCGACCTGCTCGTCACCGAGGGCGACGGCATCGCCGACAGCCGCGCCGAATACGGCGACTCGAAGAACTGGGCGACGCAGGTCGGCGCGCGGCGCGCCGAGCTGACCTTGCGCGCGCTGTTCAACGAGGAGCTCGGTGCGCTGATCCAGGTGCCGTCGGTGCGTCGCGACGAGGCGATGCAGACCATGCGCCGCTTCGGTCTGAGCCGGCACAGCCATTTCGTCGGCAAGACCAACGAGCGCGGCGTCGTCGAGGTCTGGCGCGATGCGAAGGCGGTGTTCGGTGCGCCGCTGCGCGAGCTGCATCAAACGTGGGACGAGGTCAGCTGGCGCATCGCGAGGCTGCGTGACAACCCGGCCTGCGCCGATGCCGAGCACGAGGCCGCCGGGCGCGTCGACGATCCGGGGCTGCACGTGCATCTCGGCGGGGCGGCTGCGGCAGAGCCGCCAACGCGCGCGCCGTCGGCCACGCTTGGATCGGCCGAGCGCGGGCGCACCGCGTCGGCGCCCGCGCTCGCCGCTGCGCGGCCGAAGCTCGCGGTACTGCGCGAGCAGGGCGTCAACAGCCACGTCGAGCTCAGCTACGCGATGGACCGCGCCGGCTTCGCGACCTACGACGTCCACATGACCGATCTGCAGAGCGGGCGCGCGCGGCTCGACCAGTTCCAGGGCTTCGTCGCGTGCGGCGGATTCAGCTACGGCGACACGCTCGGCGCCGGCGAAGGCTGGGCCCGCTCGATCCTGTTCAACGCCGCGCTCGCCGACCAGTTCGCGAGCTTCTTCGCGCGGCCCGACGCGTTCGCGCTCGGCATCTGCAACGGCTGCCAGATGATGGCCGCGCTCGCCGCGCTGATCCCCGGCGCCGAAGCCTGGCCGCGCTTCACGCGCAACAAGAGCGAGCAGTTCGAGGCGCGCCTGAGCCTGGTCGAGGTGCTGCCGTCGGCGTCGATCTTCCTCGGCGATCTGGCCGGCAGCCGGCTGCCGATCGCGGTCGCGCACGGCGAGGGCTATGCCGACTTCTCGCGGCGCGGCGATGTCGCGAAGGTCCATGCCGCGCTGCGCTTCGTCGACCACCGCGGCGCCGCGACCGAAGCCTATCCGGCGAACCCGAACGGCAGCCCGGGTGGCCTCGCCGCGGTGACGACCGCCGACGGCCGCTACACCGCGCTGATGCCGCATCCGGAACGCGTCTTTCGCAACGTGCAGATGAGCTGGACTTCGGGCCACCGCAGCGAGCTCAGCCCGTGGATGCGGATGTTCGAAAGCGCGCGCATGCGCTTGGGCTAGGCTCTCGTCGAATCCTTCAGCGCTCGCAGCGCGCAGACCGGCACGGGCCGGTGAAATCCTCTGAGGCTGAGCGCCTGGGCAGGCTCGATTTCGACCAGGCTTGCGACGCTGCCCGCCACACGCTGCGAGACGAGCACCTGATCGGCTGCCGCCTTCGCGCACAGCCTCGCCGCAAGGTTGGTGACGGTCCCGATGGCGCCGTAGTCCCAGCGGCCTTCGAAACCGATCGCTCCAAGGGTGGCATAGCCCTGCGCCACGCCGATGCCGTGGCTGAGCTCGAAGCCGCGCGCGGCCCATCCGCGGCTCATCTCGGCGACGCGATCGCGTATCGCCAGCGCCATCCGCACGGCACGCTCGGTTGCGTCCGGCACAGGCACCGGGTCGTTGAAGAAAATCATCATGCCGTCGCCGGTGAAGCGTTCCAGCGTACCTTCGTATTCGACGATCAACTCGCCGGTCGCAGCGTGGTATTCGTGCAGCACGCCCATGACTTCTTCGGGCTCCGAGATTTCGGCAAACGCCGTGAAGCCGCGCAGATCGCAGAAGACGACGGTGATGTCGCGCCGATGGCTGGGCAGCGGATCGTCGGCCCCGCCACTCAGGATCGCCTCTGCGAGCTGCGGCGAAAAGAAGCGCCGCAGTTTGCCGACGCGCTCGAGTTCTGCGACCTGCTCGGCGACGCGCTGTTCGAGCGACGTATTCCAATGGTTGACTTCGGCGGCCAGCCCTTCGGCGCGGTCGTGCAGCGCCTTGATGCGCAGCATCGAGCGGACACGTGCGACGAGCGCCCCGTGATCGATCGGCTTGGTCAGATATTCGTCGCCGCCAGCATCCAGTCCGGCGATGACATCGTTCGTGTCGGCCCTCGCAGTGACGAGGATGATCGGCGTGAACGGAAAATCGGCGTCGGCGCGCAGCCGCTTGCAGACTTCGATGCCGTCGAGCCTGGGCATCATGACGTCGAGCAGGATCAGGTCCGGCGCCTGTTCGTGCGCGGCAACCAGCGCCTCTTCGCCGTCGGCGGCCGTGACGATGTCATAGCCCTCGCCGGCGAGCCGGGTCTGCAGGATCTTGATGTTCGTCGGGTTATCGTCGACGAGGAGGATGCGGGGCGGCGTTTTCAAAGGCGGTTCTCCTGCGACAGGCGATGACTGCGGAGTAGTATCCGCATTCGAAGAATCCTTCTCAGCGGAGCATCTAAAAATCAAGCTCGAACAGCTCGCCGCTGTCGTGCTGGCCCGAACCCCATTGGGCGCTCTGGTTCGCTCGGTCGCCGGCATCCGTGCCTCGCTGCACGCCAAGCTGATGAGCGCATTCCTGATCGTCACGCTGCTTTTCATCGCAATGGCGGTTTTCAGCGTGCAGACCGTGCTGGACATGGCGCAGCAGAGCCGGCAGCTCGACCAGGCGCACGAACGAGTGGCCTGGTCCCAGCAGATCGAGCAGGCGCTGGCGCGTCAGATGCACTTCTCGGTGCTGGCGCTGTTGTCCCAGGACGAGGCGGCGATCGGGAAAATCCTGCGCGAGAACAACCGCTTCAACGAAACCTTGGCCAAGCTCGACGCCGCCGGCCTGCCCGAACAGCATGACCTGGTCGAGCAGGTCCGCGTTTCGCAGGACGATGCGATGACGGTCGTGGCCGACATCGCAAATGCCATCCGCGATCGCAATCTGGGTAGCGTGACCCGCGACTTGCTCGACCATCAGGAACGCCTCGACGCCGAGATCACGGCGCGTGTTGCAAGGTTGGTAAACGCCGAGCAGGGCCGCATGGCGAAACTGCGCGCCAGCATCGCGACCGCCAATCGGCGCTCGCTGATCACGACAGCCGCCTTCTCGGTGGCCGCGGTCGCGCTCGCCTGGCTGTGCGGGTTCGTCATTTCGTGGTCCTTCATCGTACCGGTGCGCGAAGCGCAGGCCTTCCTCGCCCTCGTCGCGGAGGGCGACTTCAGCCGCCGGATCCAGGTGCGCAACGGCGACGAGTTCGGCGGCTTGGCGCTGCGCATGAACCACATGAGCCAGGAGCTGGAGCGGCTCGACCGTATCCAGCGCGATGCAGCCGGCGAACTGGGACGCCTGAACGTCCGTCTTGAACAGGCAAGCCGCGCCAAGTCGGAGTTTCTCGCCAACATGAGCCATGAATTGCGCACGCCGTTGAACGCAATTCTCGGCTTCACCGAGATGATGGTCGACGGCTTGTACGGCGAGCTGCCGCACGAATTGAAGGAGCCGCTCGACGACGTGCAGGTCAACGGCAAGCACTTGTTGCGACTCATCAACGAGGTCCTCGACCTCGCCAAGATCGAAGCCGGCCGCATGGAGCTGGCATTGAGCGAGTACTCGGTGACCGATATCGTCGGCTCGGTCCGCACATCGCTGCGCTCGCTCGCCGAAGAGAAGGGGCTCGGCTTCAGCACCGACGTGCCCGATGACCTGCCCCCCGCTCGCGGGGACGGTGGCCGTCTTACGCAATGCCTGATGAACCTGGCGGGCAATGCATTGAAGTTCACGCGCCGGGGCGCGGTCCGGATCGGCGTCGTGCTGAAAGGCGACGAGCTGATCTACCGCGTCAGCGATACGGGCATCGGCATTCCCCCCGAAGAGTTGCAAAATGTGTTCGCCGAATTCCGTCAGGTCGACGCGACCGTGACGCGGCAGTTCGGCGGCACCGGTCTGGGCTTGAGTATCAGCAAGAAGTTCGTCGAGATGCACGGTGGGCACATCTGGGTCGAAAGCAAGGTCGGCGAGGGCTCGACGTTCTTCTTCAGTGTTCCGCTGCGAGTCGGAGAGTCAGCTTGATGGACGAGCGCACGATCCTCTACATCGAGGACAACGAGTACAACCGCAAGATCGTGCGGCAGTTGCTGAGCCGCACCAGCTACCGTCTGATCGAGGCCGTCGACGGCGAGGCCGGCATCGCTTCGGCGATCGAGGAGTTGCCCGATCTGATCCTGATGGACGTGCAACTGCCCAAAATGTCGGGGTTGGATGCGACCCGTGTGTTGCGCACGGACGTGCGCACGAAACACATTCCGATCGTCGTCATCACGTCGTTTGCGCTCAGCGGGGACCGCGAGCGTGCAACCGAAGCCGGCGCCGAGGGCTATCTCGCCAAGCCGTACAGTCCGCGCGAGTTGCTGGCACTGGTGCGGCAATTTCTTCCGGAGTAGCGATCATGGACAAGCATCTTCTGAAGACGGTCATCGCGCTGTTCGCGGTTGCGCCGATCGCGGCACACGGACAGCCTGCTGGAGAGCAGGCCGAGCAATTCACGCCCGAGTTTCGTCAAGTTCACACCGGCTACGACGCCAAGCACACGCCGAAGATCGAAGCGCCGGATTCGGTCAAGCGCGGGGAATGGTTCAAGGTGACCGTCAGCGTCGGCTCCGGCTCGGGGCACCCTTCGCTGCAGGAGCACTTCGTGCGCTACATCGCGCTGTACAAGGACTCGCTGGAAATTTCCCGCGTCTATCTGCACCCGGTGTATTCGGCACCCAGCGTCACCTTCACGATTGCCCTGGACGAAGGCGGGGCGCTGCGAGCGGTCGCCGAGCCTACGCATTCGGCCGCTTGGGAGAGTTCGAGAAAAGTCGCGGTTCGCCCGTAGCTTCGCGCGACTCGTTCGCGCGACAGCAGTCAAGGATGCTTCATCTCGACGCTGATTGCGGCAATGCCTTTCTCGGGCACCGTCACTTCCGCCGGGACGATGCCCAACTTCTCGTGCCAGACCTGGAGTCGGTAAGCGCCCGACGGCAGGTTGTCGAACGTGAACTGACCGTCCGCCTTGGTCACCGCGTAGTAGGGATGCGCGGCAACGACGACCCAGGTCGTCATCCAGGAGTGCAGGTCACAGTCGATGCGCACGATCTCCGGCTTCGCGAAGGTGACCGGGATGGTGCGGTTTTTCGGCTGGGTACGATTGAAGGAGACATTCAGCTTCGGCGTCGCATGGATGTTGTGCAACAGCCGATCGCTGTTCAAAAAATCGACCGTGCCGCCCGCAGGCACGATCACGACGCGCGGCACGAACAGGCAACCCTTTTGATCGATCGTGACCTTGTCGGAGCCGACCGGCCATGCGGCATTGGGAGGTGCGTTCTCCAGCCACACTACCGCGTTGGCTATCTCGCTGCGCGGCGACACGACCAGGTCCTGGGCCTCCTTCTCGTTGCCGCACAGGTATTGATCGATCGTCACCTGGAGCTTCTTTGCAGGGGTCGCCGCTCCGGAGAGCACCACCTTGCCATTGATCCCGCCCGCCACGCAAAGCGCCGGCAGCCAGATCAATCCGAGCAGTGCGCCGCACAGGCTGCCAAATCGTTGCATGTCGCCCACTCCCAGCCGTCGAGGAAATCCAAGCCGTGGCACCTAACTTACCTCATATCGTCGGATGTGGAAACGCAGGTCGGCTTTGATACAGCCGGATCTGTCCGCGGTCTCCCATCGCCTCGAGCGCACCGATCGCGT
>JBDTXV010000129.1:0-6370 GCA_040006015.1 Caldimonas sp. | reverse complement strand
CAACGGCAAGGTGCTGATCGGCACGAACGGCGGCGAGTACGGCGTGCGCGGCTTCGTCAAGGCCTTCGATGCCAACGACGGCAAGCTGCTGTGGACGTTCTACACGATCCCCGACAAGGGCCATGAAGGCGCGTGGGCGCCCAACGATGCGACCGGCCGCAACATGCATCGCGACATCGCCGCGGAGAAGGCCCAGCTCGCCAAGCAAGGCGGCGACTTCTACAAGACTCTCGGCGGCGGCGTGTGGATGGCGCCGGCGATCGACAAGGAATCCAACACCGCGTTCTTCGTCGCCGGCAATCCCTCGCCCGACCTTTACGGCGCAGAACGTCCGGGAGACAACCTCTATACCAACTCGATAATCGCCGTCGATCTGAACAGCGGCGCCTACAAATGGCACTACCAGTACATCGCGCACGATGTCTGGGACCTCGATGCGGTGTCGCCGGTGATCCTGACCGAGGCGATGGGCAAGGACGGCAAGTTGCGCAAGGTCGCGATCCACGGCGGCAAGACCGGCCATATCTATGTGCACGACCGCGCCACCGGCGAGCTGATCCGCTTCAGCGAGGCGATGGTGCCGCAGGAGAACATGTGGGTGCTGCCGACCAAGGACGGCGCGCGCATGCTGCCCGGCGCGAACGGCGGGGTCGAGTGGAGCCCGATGGCCGTCAATCCGAAGCTGCGGATGGCCTATGCAGCGAACCTGCACCAGCCGATGACCTATCACGTCGAAGAGGCCAAGTATCCCGGCGGCAAGCTGTGGCTCGGCGGCGCCTTCAAGGTCATCGCGACCGAGAAGCAATGGGGACGGCTCGCCGCGGTGAACCTCGACACCGGCAAGCTTGCGTGGAAGTTCGACACCGAGCAGCCGCTGATCGGCGGCGTGCTCGCGACCGCCGGCGGCCTGGTCTTCAACGGCGAAGGCAACGGGCTCTTCAGCGCCTTCGACGCGAAGACCGGCAAGAAGCTGTGGCAGTACCAGTTGGGCGCCGGCGTCAACGCACCGGCGGTGTCGTACACGGTCGGCGGCAAGCAGTACGTCGCGGTTGCCGCCGGCGGCAATACCCAGCTCGACTTCAAGCGCGGCAACTCGGTGGTGGTGTTCGCACTGCCCTGAGCGTCGCCCCTCCGCCCCAAAGGCCCCGGCGGCAACGCTGCCGGGGCCTTTGCATGCCACCGATCGAATCTTTCAGAGAGCCGCCGAATGAAGTCGACCCGATTGCTGCAGACGTTATGCGGCCTCGTGCTGGCCGGGAGCGCCGCATCGGCGCAAGCGGCCGACGCGGCGCCGCCGCCCAAGGCCGAAGTCTGCGTCGCCTGCCACGGCCCCGCGGGCCGCTCGACGCAGGCCGCATTCCCGATCCTCGCCGGCCAGACCGCGCGCTACATGTACCTGCAGCTGCGCGACTACCAGGAAGGCCGTCGCACTGATCCGTTGATGACGCCGATGGCCGCCAACCTTACGCGCGACGAGATGCGCGAACTGGCCGACTATTTTTCGAAGCAGAAGCCGCCGGTGCAGAGCTTCGCCGTCGATCCGGCAAAAGCCCGGCTCGGCAAACTGAAGGCCGACGAAACGCTCTGCACGATGTGCCACCTCGGCGGCTTTCTAGGCCAGAACGAAATCCCCCGCGTGGCCGGCCAGCACTTCGACTACATCGTCAAGCAACTCAGCGCGTTCAAGGCGCGCAAGCGAACCAACGACGCCGGCAGCATGACCAGCGTGTCGAACACGCTGAGCGACAAGGACATCGACGACCTGGCGCACTACTTGGTGGGGCTTTGAGCGCCCCCGCGGATCATGGGCAGAGGGCCGTGCCACGATCCGCTCGTCAGCAATCAGGCGAAACCGTACGCAAAGCTCGGTCGCGGTGAATACGCGGGGGCTGGGGCAGCCCCGCCATGTCTCCCCGCGCTGCACGCCCGTTGCGCGTCTACAGGTGCTCGAGAAAGCTAGACCGCAGAAGAACGCTTTCTCGGTGGAAGTTCAGGTAGCGTTGTTGCCCGCTCGAAAATGCGCCGACATTTAGCGCTTTTTGTGGATCGATTCCCATGCGCAGCAGCGACTCTCGGTAGGCCACCGGTGAAGCGATCAAGTCGCCGTCGTCCTCGAAGCCGATGAACCCACGGTCGAACAAATGGTCGATGCTCGGTGTGAGCAGGAGCCCGTTCTCGCCGTCCAAACGTTCTTCGTTCGTCGCGTCGCGCCATGGCTTGCAGTGGCCGGCCCGCAAGTGCTCCTCGTGCGTTACGCGGTGATGCGGCAAGAATGCTCGATTTGCATGACGCGCTGCTTGAAGATACCTTGGCCTCGCCGCGCCAGCACGACGGCCTGCCGCTCGGTCTCGGGCAAGGTCTCGTCAAAACGCACTCTGCTCAGTTCATGCTCCTCCCACTCCACAAGGCCGATCGCCGCGGTGACCGGAATGTCCTCTGCCACGCGATAACCCAGAACCAGGTCGCGCGCCTCGGCGCCGAGCAAATCGATCAAGGCAGCCGCCAGGCGCTCGGGCAAGCGCGTGAGGTAGACGCTCTGTAGGCCGGCACCGTTCGGGCGCAGCGGTGCATACCGCTTCGGTAGCAGCGGCGCAAGTACGGCCATGTGGTCAGACGGCTTGATCGGCAGCCTCAGTTCGCTGAAGCGGACATCAAGGCGCCAGCCGATCATGTCCCAATAGGCTCCCGCCTGACCGAACTCCAGCGGCTTCGGTGCCTCGTATGCGTGAGATGCTGCGATGCCGATGGCGCGTATGACTTTGTCTGCAAACGAGAACACCACGTCACCGGGGGCTACCTCTCGCATGAAGTCGTAGAACGGGTTCTGCGCTTGGTTGGCCTTGCGCTTCGGCGACCACAGGTAGCCGCCCCGCACTTCGTGGCGGTAGGTTTGGTTCTGATTGGCCCACCAGTAGCGCACGTGCGAAGACCTGGATGGTGCCCTATAGCTGCGCCGCGCTGGCGGCGGCTAACGGCGTAGCCTGGCTGGGCCTCGGTACAGGTTTGGGATCGTTCGGGAAGTAGACGAGCCGTCGACCCTCCGGGCGGACTGCTTCGACGGTGAATAGTCGATCGACCACCGCACGGACCTTTGTTGGCGATGGTTCGACGCCGATCATCGTTTGCACGTAACGCTCAAGCGCCTCCGGCGATCGAGGCCGATTGGAAATTCGAGCTCGAAGTCCACGAAGCACGTCCCGGTAGATCAGGGCGACCCGTGGGGTGCTCGCCTTCGCAACCTTGACCGGGGCCGGCTTTTTCGCCGGCGCTGCCGCCTCCGACGACGGGGTAGCCTTCTTGGCGATGACCTTCTTGGCCACGACTGCAGGCTTCTTCGCCGGCACGGCTTTTTTGGCTGATGCGCCCTTCTTCTTTTGCGCAGCTGGGGGCTTCGGAGCCACCTGCATTTTGTGCGCTGCCTGCTTCTTCGACGTGGACTTCTTGACACCCTCAACAGGTTGAGTCGCAGCCGCGGCCACTGGGCCGAGATGCTCGATGCGAAGGAGATCGAACGCGAGCGTCAGCGCATGGGCGATGGCCGGGTCATAACCAGAGTCCTTGGACAGAACTGCGAACTTGGCGTTCGGATTCCGCGCACTCAGATAGCCCAGATAAAAGACCAGGTGGAAGTCCAGCGAGTTCTTGCCGGGCCTCGAGATCGGGACAAGGGTCACTCGCTCGCCAAGAGCGGCGTACCTCGGCAGCATTTTGGTCTGGTGCGGACCGTGAAAGACCCACGCCGACCCCGCCTGGGTCAACCAGGTCTCGACGTCGCCAGGCACGGGTTGGACACTCTCCAGATCGACCAGCAGAAAGCGAGCACTCAAGATGCTCGCTCCTCTTTAGCGTACCTCGGCGCGACCGTGCGACAGCGCTGTTCTACCTGGTGCGCAACGCGTTGCACGTCCTGCGCGGACAAGAGCTGCACGCCACGAGACTTCAGAAGCCCGGCCAATTCCTTGCCGTTGAAGACCCTGACGTCACCGCGCCCCGTCCGCTCGACAAACCAACCCGGCAGCGCAAGAACCGGCAGCACGCGAATCGGGGTGCCGACCGCGCTGGCCAACACTTCGTCAGCCAAACGGCCTGTCGCTCGGCCTGCTCCAACGGGTCTTTCGTGGTCCAAGTCGGAAACTTCAGGACCTTGCCATCGAACAGCACGATCGCATTCGCCTTGCCCCGCCCTTGCTTCGGCTTAGTGAAGCCTTTGGTCTCAACGGCGAAGACGCCTTCTCCGGAAATCACCACGTGGTCGATGTTGAAGTTGTTCGCCGGAATGTCGTGAAAGACGACTGCTCTTGGCGCATCAACTGATCGAGCTCCTGGCCTACGGTGAGTTCGGCATCGAAGCCGACCTTGAGGTTGTCGAGCCGCTCTCCTGCTTTCAACAGTTTGCGCACTATCTCTGCCACGAAGCCCAGCGCCAGCACGACATAGAGGGGCGCCCGATTAACCATAAAGCAGGTCGCCAGGACGCCGACAACGACTACGAGCTGTAGCGCAACTTCTCCCATCAGAACGCCTCTACGGAAATGGATGTGGGCATCACTTCGATATCGGCCCTAACGCATCGACCTTTGCAGCAACAACTTGGCAGGCCGCGACCAAGTCGGTGACGATTCGTTCGTCAACGTTCAGGTCGCCTTCGTATTCGCCGAGATTTCGGATGTCATGACACTTCGACAGCACGCGCCACACATCCGGCCCCAGGCCGAGGGTATGCGGAAGAAGCTGGAAGACAATGTAGCGATTGGTAGACCGATAGCCATGCCAACGCAGCGCCGCCAGGCAGATCGCGTGCGCCGCGTTGTAGGCGAGGTCGAACCGGCTCTCAAGCGACAGCGAGCCGTTAAGGGCGTCCTGCAGCCTGGCATGCCCCGAGCGCTTGAGACCTGCGAATTCCTTCGCGTCGGGTGGCTCGGCCTTCAGCGGCTTGCCCGGCCCACTCAGGTTTTCAAACGGCGAGGTCACTTTCACCTCCGATGATCCATACCTTGGGCTGCGCCAACACCCTGGTCAGAAACGACTCCCGCGCCTTCACGCGCTTGATGAAATCCTTGCGGGTGAGGATGGTCGGGTTCACCGTGCGGCCGAGCCTGCTGCTCGCCGCTTCCAGCGCGGCAAAGGTGTCTGCGTAGCTCAGCTCGTCACTTAGCAGCATCACATCGATGTCGCTGGCGGCCGTGTCGGTTTTCTTGGCGACAGAACCATAGACGAAGGCGGCGCGGATCTGGCGGCCCAATGGTGCGAGCGCTTCGCGCAGCGGCTCGGCCAATCCCACCGTCTTCTGAGCGATGCCGCACAATTCCGCAAAGATGGGCGACTCGGCGTTGGCTTGATAGTGCTTCTGATTGCCGACAGCTCGTAGGGTGACGAGTCCGCTCTGCGCCAGATTCGCCAGCTCACGCTGCACAGCCCCCGACCCGCTACCCGCCAAGCCGATCAACTCGGTGGCATAGAAGCTGCGCGATGGCTGCCCGAACAGCAGCCCCAACAAACGCTGCCGCGTACCGGAGAACAGCGCATCCGCCAGGCCAGTGCGTTGCGAAGGAGCGGGAGATCTCATACCCATATTGGGCATGAATATACCCATATTGGGCATGCCTTGCATTTGATCGTTTCACGTCTTGGCGCGGCGAGGGTGCGCTCAGGGCCCTCACCCTCGCAGGTGCGGTCGGCAGGCTACAAACCACCTACGCAGAACGAACAAGGGGTCGGCTCGACATGAGCTAACCCCTTGATTTGACTGGTGGCCAAGGGCGGAATCGAACCACCGACACGCGGATTTTCAATCCGCTGCTCTACCGACTGAGCTACTTGGCCTGAGCGGCGAATTATAGAGGAGCGCCTCGCGCGCTATTCGCCATCGGCCACGCACCGCCGCAGCCTCCGCGGCTAGCCACGCCCCCAGCCCCGCTCTACAGCACGCTGCTCCGCTTGTTCCGCGACAGGTCGACGCCGAGCTGCTTCAGCTTGCGATACAGGTGCGTCCGCTCGAGCCCGGTCTTCTCGGCGACGCGCGTCATGCTGCCGTTCTCCTGCGCGAGGTGGAACTCGAAATAGCTCTTCTCGAACGCGTCGCGAGCCTCGCGCAGCGGCCGGTCGAGGTCGAAGCTCTGTTCCGATTGCGGACCGAGCAGCATCGGCGCCGAGACCGGCACCGCGCCGCCGCTCATCGCCGCGTCGACGGTCAGGCCCGGCTCGGCGCGCAGCAGCGTGCCCTGGTTCGCCGCCGGCCGCGCGCTCGGCTTCGCAAGGCCCTGCTCGACCGCGCGCAGCAGCTTCTGCAGCGTGATCGGCTTTTCGAGGAATGCCATCGCGCCGAACTTGGTCGCCTCGACCGCGGTATCGATCGTGCCGTGGCCGCTCA
>JBDTXV010000128.1:0-6375 GCA_040006015.1 Caldimonas sp. | reverse complement strand
GACGGCGCCGCCGCGTCCGGCGAAATCCTCAGGGCAGATCATTACGTGGTCGCGCTCGGGAGCTACTCGCGAGAGCTATTGCGATCCGTTGAACTGCCGGTTCCCGTCTATCCGGTCAAGGGCTTCTCGCTGACCGTGCCGATCCGCGATCGCGATTCCGCACCCGTGTCGACAGTAATGGACGAGACGTACAAGATCGCGGTCACCCGCTTCGATGATCGAATCCGCGTGGGCGGCATGGCCGAGCTGTCGGGCTTCGACCTCCGGTTGAGCCCGCGCCGGCGCAAGACCCTCGCAATGGTCGTGAGTGACCTGTTTCCGAAGGGGGGCGACATCGAGCGCGCGACGTTATGGACCGGCCTGCGGCCGATGACGCCCGACGGCACGCCCTTGCTCGGCGCGACCCGATTTTCGAACCTCTGGTTGAATACAGGACACGGCACGCTCGGATGGACGATGGCTTGCGGCTCGGCCCAGGTACTGTCGGACTTGATCTCACGACGAAGCCCAACCATTCGGGTCGACGATCTTGGTCTTGGACGGTACGGCTTTCACGCACGCTGAGTGCTCAGACCCATTGACCCTATATTCGGTTTTCTCTCGGCAGCAACCGCTCGGCGCCTTTGCGCTGGCGTGTAGGAGAGACCAAAACAACTCCGCGAGCCGATGTTCCGCTTCTCGACGGGCGCACGAGCATGTCGGCAAGCCAACGGGTTTCCAGCGATCACGAACGATGCTTCGACGATCGCTCGCTCTTTCGCACAGCGTCGGTCGCTCGGCGTTTGGACGCGAAGCGAATGTGTCGCGGACGGCTCTAGTCAGGCAAGGCTCAACTCGAGCCGTTTGCCGATGGCCAGTAGGGCCAACGAGATCGTGTCGATCTTCGTCGGATGATGCAGATCGGTGAGGCGATTGACCTCTTGTGGGCGCACATTCATGCGTCTTGCGAGTTCGGCGGGCTTGACCTGCTGACGCAGCATCTCGTTGAGGAGCAGCACCTTGGCGCCAACGCTCGGAGGCAGGTCGATGGTGACCTGGCCACGCTTGGGCGCCGACGGCGCAGGGACCTGCCTTCGATCCTCGAAGTAGAAGTCCATCGCCGTGGTCAACGCATCGGCAGCGAGGGTGATGGCCTCTTCGCGAGTCGCCGCACCAGTCAACGCCTCCGGAATGTCCGGAAACGACACCATGAATCCGTGGCCGTCGCGAACGATACGAGCAGGGTAGCTCAACATGTCATTTGTCCTTCAGCTTCACGCCCAGCTGACGCTGGATCGCGTGACGCAGTCCCTCGCCCAACTCCTGATTGCCATGCCGCGGGAGCGTCGTCTGTTTGCCGTTCAAGTAGACCTTGGTGTGCTTCGCGCCTTCGACAAACCGTGCGCCGAGGCCCGCCAGCTGCCGTCGAAACTCGGAGGTCTTCATCGTTCCGTCACATGAGGCGGAACGGAAAAACGTCATTCGATCGGGAGCTTATAGTAAACAAAAATGATTACTTTGTCAATACTAACGAGTTGGCGCCGACTCGGCTGGTAGCTCGTCTCGCCGGTTGCAAAAAGGCCGCCCCATTCATCCATCAGATGACGTCGCTTGTCGAAAAGATCCCCACGCCGGTAGGCCGCCTCGACCTCGTTGCCAATCGAGTGTGCGAGCGCCATCTCTGCCACTTCGCGCGCGACGTTGGTTCGCTCTGCGCACCAGTCCCTGAACGTCGACCGAAACCCGTGTGGAACGCAGTCAGCGTTCATCCGTCGGCACACGGCGACCAGCGACATGTCCGACAGCGCCCCGCCGCGCGGCGCCTGGAAGATCACCTCGCTGTCGTCGACCAGCGGTGTCGACTCGAGAAGTGCCATAGCTGCCGGACTCAGGGGCACTCGGTGCTCACGACCGCTCTTCATTCTCTCCGCGGGCACGGTCCACGTTCGCGATCCGAGGTCGATCTCGGTCCACGTCGCGAAGCGCACCTCACCAGATCGTGCCGCAGTCAGGATGGCGAACTCGAGGGCCCGCGCGGCTGATCCCTCCTGCTTGCGCAGCGCGCTCATGAAGACGCTCGCGTCGGAAACGGGCAGCGCCGCGTGGTGCTTGGGCTTCGCCACCTTGTTTCGTGCGGGCAGTTGCGTGTCCAAATGGCCACGCCACCGCGCGGGATTCAGACGCTCGCGCTCGGCCCGCTTGTCGGCCCAGGCGAGGATCAGCTCGATCCGTCCGCGAACCCGCGACGCCGTTTCAGTCTTCGTGCGCCAGATCGGTTCCAACACCTCCAGGACATGGGACATGCCGATGTCCCCGACATCGAGTTGGCCGATCTTGGGGAACGCGTACAACTCGAGCGAGCTGTTCCACTGCCAGGCGTGCTTGGCGTTCCTCCAGCCTGCCTCGTGCGCTGCTATGTAGGCTTCCGCGGCCTTCGCGAATGTGATCTGCCTTTGCTGCGACGCGCGAAGCGCGCTTTTCGCCGCACGCCGCTCGGTCACCGGGTCCTTGCCCTGCTGGACAGATTCACGCTTCTCGCGCGCAAGCTCCAGGGCCTTTGCCAGGGTGACGGCCGGGTATCCGCCCAGACCGAGGTCGCGGCGCTTGTTCCCCACGACGATTCGCAGCGTCCACATCTTCGTGGACGACGGCGGAGGCATCACGCGCAGACACAGACCGGGAACAGTCCCCACGGCGTGCAGCCCGGCGGCCTCGAGCCTCTTGACCTCGAGCGCCGTCAGCGGCTTGGCGACCCTAGGCACCCATGCCCCTCATAAAGTCTCTTATGAGGGGCGCCCCACGCCCCTCATAAGACATGAAGATGATGGGCGTAACGGACATGCCTCCAACTTCGAATTCCAGGCCCGCGGCGAACCCGGGCCACATTCCCACCGAGTTCATGCCCATCATCACGCCCCTCATAAAAATCGAGATTGCAGCGTACGGCAGAAAACCGCCGCGGACAACGTCGCGGCAGTTTACCTAATGAAAACGAGGGGACTTGGAGACGTCCTTGAACCGCTTTGGACGTCCATTTGGTGGAGAGGGTGGGATTCGAACCCACGTTACGGTGAAACCGTAAACCAGATTTCGAGTCTGGCGCATTCGACCACTCTGCCACCTCTCCGGCAGTTGCCTGCAGGCCCGGCGGGTCAATGCCGAGCGCGGAATTCTAACCGTGCCGGCGCGACTCAGGCCTCGACATCGAGCACGAGACCGGGCAGCCGCGCGTCGCTGAGCATCGTTGCCCAGCGCTCGCCGGGGGCGAGCGGCCACGCATCGGTCAAGGTGCCGGTCGTCACGATGTCGCCGGCCGCGATCGGCCAGCGCCGCTGCTGTGCGTGCATCGCATCGACCCAGAGGCGCAGCGCATCGAGCGGGCCGTCGAGCACGATCTTGCCGTCGCCTTCGTCGACCGTGGTGCCGTTCTTCAGCAACACGATATGCAGCGCCGCGAGCTCGTTGCGGGCATCGGCGAAGCGCTCGATCGGGATCCGCGGGCCGACCATCAACCGGCCGTGCAGCGCGAAATCGGCGACCGTGTCGGCGGCCTCGAAGCGCCAGTCGTCGAAATGCGTGTGGACGATCTCGAAGCCGTGCGCGACCCACTCGATGCAGTCGACCAGTTCTGCGACGCTCGATCCGGCGCTCGGCGCACGCGCGAAGCCGAACATGACTTCCGGCTCGAGCCGCGGCTGCACGAGGCCCGCGAGCGACACCGAATGTCGCGTGCCTTCGATCTGCGCGACGGTGCCGTCCCAGATCGATCCCCAGATCGGCGCGTGCACGCCGTACTTCGGCCAGATGCTGCGGTTCGTGAAACCGATCTTGTAGCCGAGCTGGCGTTCGCCGCGTTCGATGCGTCGGCGCCGCGTTTCGTCGGCGATCGCATAGGCCTCGGTCAATGCCAGTCCGCCGGGGCGCGCGGTCAGCAGCGGCAGTCGCGTCGCGGTGTCGTAGGCGACGAGCAGCGCGCCGGCTTCGCCGCCGCGTTCGCTCGCGTCGCGACTCATGCCCGAAGAACCTCGATGCCGCCGACATAGGGTCGCAGCACCGGCGGAACGGTGATCGATCCGTCGGCGTTCTGACCGTTCTCGAGCAGCGCGACGAGCGTGCGCCCGACCGCGAGCCCCGATCCGTTCAGCGTGTGCACGAATTCGTTCTTGCCTTGCGCGTTCTTGAACCGCGTCTGCATTCGACGCGCCTGGAACGCGTCGCAGTTCGAGACCGAACTGATCTCGCGATAGGTGTCCTGCGCCGGCACCCAGACCTCGAGGTCGTAGGTCTTGCTCGCGCTGAAGCCCATGTCGCCGCTTGCAAGCAGCACGACGCGATAGGCCAGTCCGAGCTTCTGCAGCACCGCTTCGGCGTGACCGACCATCTGCTCGAGGGCGTCGGCGCTGCGCTCGGGATGGACGATCTGCACCATCTCGACCTTGTCGAACTGATGCTGACGGATCATGCCGCGCGCATCGCGTCCGGCGCTGCCTGCCTCGGAGCGGAAACACGGGCTGTGGGCGGTCAGCTTGATCGGCAGCGTATCGGCAGCGAGCAGCTGCTCGCGCACGGTGTTGGTCAGCGAAATCTCCGAGGTCGAGATCAGGTACTGCTCGCTGCCGGCAGCGACGGCCTCGCCGCCCTCGCCTTCTTCGCCGCGATAGACCCAGAACATCTGGTCCTTGAACTTCGGCAGCTGGCCGGTTCCCTCTAGGATCTCGCGATTGACGATGTACGGCGTGTAGCACTCGAGATAGCCGTGCTCTTCGGTCTGCACGTCGAGCATGAACTGCGCGAGCGCACGGTGCAGCCGCGCAATCGGCCCGCGCAGGAAGCCGAAGCGCGAACCGGACAGCCGGGCGCCGGTATCGAGGTCCAGACCGAGCGGCGTGCCGAGATCGACATGGTCCTTCGGCGCGAAATCGAAGCGCGGCGGAGTGCCCCAGCGCCGGATCTCGAGGTTCGCGCTCTCGTCGGCGCCGACCGGCACGCTGTCGTCGGGCAGGTTCGGCACCGCCATCAGCAAGGCTCCGAGCTCGGCCTGGATCGCGTCGAGCCGCTCGGCCGATGTCTTCAGCTCCTCGGCGGCACGTCCGACCTCGGCCATCGCGTCGGCAATGTCCTGACCTTGCGCCTTGCGCTGGCCGATCTGCTTCGAGAGCAGATTGCGCCGCGCCTGCAGCTCTTCGGTGCGGGTCTGGATCGTCTTGCGTTCGGCCTCCAGCGCGGTGAAGCGGGCGACATCGAGAAAGGGCTGCGGCGACTTGCGCCTTTCGAGGCGCCGGATGACGTGCGCGAGATCCTTGCGCAGCAGGTTGATGTCGAGCATGGCCGAGAGGGCCGGGCGCGGCCGGCGCGGTGCGAGTGCGTGAAGGCCGCGATTGTAGGGAGCCCCCGCACGACCGATCAGAGACAACCTCATTCGCATGGGGCCTGGTTGACGGAGCCAGGTTGACGGAGCGCACCGCGAACGCGTTGCGCCGGCACGCGGACGCGACCGGCGCCTCGTTGCCTCAAGCCCGCCGCGTCAAGACTTCGCAGCCAATCCCATCGCCTTGTCGCCGAGCCCCATCGGCAGCGGGAAGTGGACCGTCTCGGCGACGCCCGGCAGCGTCCGCACCGACACCGCGCCGAGCGCGCGCAAGCGCTCGATCACCTGCTGGACCAAGATGTCGGGCGCCGAGGCGCCGGCGGTCAGACCGACGCGGCGCTTGCCTTCGAACCACGCGGCCTGAAGGTCGTCGGGCGTGTCGACCATGTAGGCGTGCGTGCCGAGGCGCTCGGCGAGCTCGCGCAGGCGGTTGCTGTTCGAGCTGGTCGGGCTGCCGACGACGATCAGCACGTCGACACCGGGCGCCAGAATCTTGACGGCGTCCTGGCGGTTCTGCGTCGCATAGCAGATGTCCTGCTGCTTCGGCTCGCGCACGTTCGGGAAGCGGCGCTTGACCGCGGCGAGGATCTGCGCCGCATCGTCGACCGACAGCGTCGTCTGCGTGACGACCGCGAGGCGCTCGTGCTGCGCGACCTCGAGCCGATCGACGTCGGCGACGTCCTCGACGAGATAGATACCGTCGTCGAGCTGGCCCATCGTGCCCTCGACCTCGGGATGGCCCTTGTGGCCGATCATGATGAAGTCGTAGCCCTCGCGATGCAGCTTCGCGACTTCGACATGGACCTTCGTGACCAGCGGACAGGTCGCATCGAAGACGCTGAATCCGCGCGCCGCGGCCTCCTGGCGGACCGCCTGCGAGACGCCGTGTGCGCTGAAGACGAGCGTCGCGCCGGGCGGCACTTCGGCGAGGTCCTCGATGAAGATCGCGCCCTTCGCCTTCAGGTCGTTGACAACGTAGGTGTTGTGGACGATCTCGTGGCGCACGTAGATCGGCGCGCCGAACTTCG
>JBDTXV010000127.1:0-6406 GCA_040006015.1 Caldimonas sp. | reverse complement strand
TCGGCATCTTCGGCACCGCGATCTTCTTCGGCGACGGTGTCATCACGCCGGCGATCTCGGTGCTGTCGGCGGTCGAAGGGATCGAAGTCGCGGCGCCGGCACTGCATCCATACATCGTGCCGATCACGCTGGTCGTGCTGACGGGGCTCTTCATGGTCCAGCGTCACGGCACCGCCCGGGTCGGCAAGCTGTTCGGTCCGGTCACCGCGGTCTGGTTCATCGTGCTCGCGGCGATGGGCATCTCGCACATCGCCGAGAACCCGGCCGTGCTGTGGGCGCTGAGCCCGCATTTCGCGCTCGTCTTCCTGCTCGCCCATTCCGGGGTCGCGTTCGTCGCGCTCGGTGCGGTCGTGCTCTGCGTGACCGGCGCCGAGGCGCTCTATGCCGACATGGGCCACTTCGGCAAGCGGCCGATCCGGATCGCCTGGTTCAGCATGGTGATGCCGGCACTCGCGCTGAATTACTTCGGGCAGGGCGCGATGCTGCTCGCGCATCCCGAGCGCGTGAAGAATCCGTTCTACGAGATGGCACCGACCTGGGCGCTCTATCCGCTGATCGGCCTCGCGACCTGCGCGACCGTGATCGCGTCGCAGGCGCTGATCACCGCGGCCTACTCGGTCACGAAGCAGGCGATCCAGCTCGGCTACCTGCCGAGGCTGCGCATCCTGCACACGTCGGTCAAGGAAACCGGTCAGGTCTACCTGCCGTTCGTCAACTGGGGTCTCTACATCTGCATCGTGCTCGCGGTCGTGCTGTTCGGCTCGAGCAGCCGGCTCGCCGGCGCCTACGGCATCGCGGTGACGATCGACATGCTGATCACGACGACGATGACGTTCTTCGTGATCCGCTACGGCTGGAAGTACCCATGGTCGCTGTGCTTCGCGGCGACCGGCTTCTTCTTCGTCGTCGATTTCGTCTATTTCAGCGCGAACATCGTCAAGCTCTTCGACGGCGGCTGGTTCCCGGTGCTGATCGGCAGCGTGATGTTCATGCTGATGATGACCTGGAAGCAGGGCCGCAACTTGATGTCCGACAGCCTGCGTTCCGATGCGATCGATCTCGACAGCTTCCTGAAGTCGGTGTTCCTCAGTCCGCCGACGCGCGTGCCGGGCACCGCGGTGTTCCTCGTCAGCGACCAGGGCCTGACGCCCAACGCACTGCTGCACAACCTGAAGCACAACAAGGTGCTGCACGAGACGAACCTGTTCGTCACCGTGAAGCATCACGAGGTGCCGTGGGTGCCGGTCGACCAGCGTTGCGAGATGCAACCGCTCGGCAACGGCTGCTGGCAGGTGATGCTCAGCTTCGGCTTCAAGAACGAGCCCGACGTGCCGAAGGCGCTGGCGCAGTTGCGCGAACACGGCTGCATGGTCGAGGATATGGACACCTCGTACTTTCTGTCCCGCGACATCGTGATCCCGACGATCGGCGGCGGCATGGCCGACTGGCGCGAGAAGCTGTTCGCCGGGATGCATCGCAACGCGGCCGCCGCCGCCGACTTCCTGAGCCTGCCGACTACGCGGGTCGTCGAGCTCGGCTCGAAGGTCGAGATCTAGAGGTGCCGCGATGAGACTGCTGTTCGTCGCCGACCCCCTCGACGGCTTCAAGACCTACAAGGACTCGACCTTCGCGATGATGCGCGAGGCGGCGGCGCGCGGCCACACGCTGCTCGCGTGCGAGGTGCGCGAGCTGCAATGGCAGCGCGGCGACCGCGTCGCCGCGTCGATGCGCGAGATCACGCTGACCGGCGACGCGCACGACTGGTATGCGGTGCGCGGCGCGAGCGGTGTCGATGCGCCGCTCGCGCTCGCCGACCTCGACGCGGTCGTGATGCGCAAGGACCCGCCGTTCGACAGCGAGTATTTCTACGCGACGCACCTGCTCGAGCAGGCCGAGCGCGAAGGGGCGCGCGTCTTCAACAGCCCGGCCGCGCTGCGCAACCATCCGGAGAAGCTCGCGATCCTCGAGTTTCCGGAGTTCATCGCGCCGACCCTGGTGACCCGCGACGGCGACGCGCTGAAGGCCTTTCATGCCGAGCACCGCGACATCATCCTGAAGCCGCTCGACGGGATGGGCGGCGCCGGGATCTTTCGCGTCGGCCCCGACGGGCTCAACCTCGGCAGCATCGTCGAGACGCTGAACGGCAGCGGCGTGCACACCCGCACGGTGATGGCGCAGCGCTATCTGGCCGAGATCGTCGACGGTGACAAGCGCGTGCTGGTGATCGACGGCAAGCCGGTGCCGCATGCGCTCGCGCGGATTCCGCAGGGCAGCGAGATCCGTGGCAACCTCGCGGTCGGCGGCAAGGGAGTCGCGCAGCCGCTGAGTGCGCGCGACCGCGAGATCGCCGAGGCGATCGGCCCGACGCTCGCGGCGCGGGGGCTGCTGCTGATCGGACTCGACGTGATCGGCGACTGCCTGACCGAGATCAACGTGACGAGCCCGACCGGCTTCCAGGAGATCACGCAGCAGTCCGGCTTCGACGTCGCGAAGACCTTCATCGACGCGCTGGAGGCGGCGCTGCGCTGACGCCGAGCCAGCGCAGGTCGGCGTTTTCCTCGCGCGCGAGGTCTCTCCGGTTCGTGATGCGCAGCACTCTTTCCGTCGTGCCATCGTCGCGCACAGGAATCCTCTGTCAGCCACTTCGTGTTCTTCCGAACCGCATCTTTTTTCGACTCTCGATGGCCGTCCTCTCCCTCTCCAACGCCCACCTCGCCTACGGCCACGTCGCGCTGCTCGACGGCGCGGCATTTTCGCTCGAGGCCGGCGAGCGCCTCGGCTTCATCGGCCGCAATGGCGCCGGCAAGTCGTCGCTGCTGAAGATCATCGCCGGGCTCGAGAAGCTCGACGACGGCCTGCTGCAGCTGACGCAGGGGCTGCGCATCCGCTATGTTCCGCAGGAGCCGGTGTTCGAGCCCGGACACAGCGTGTTCGAAGCGGTCAGCGAAGGCGTCGCCGAAGCGCGCGACGTGCGCCAGCGCTACGAGGAACATGCGGAGGCTCACACCAACGACAGCGACCTCGACGCGCTGCAGACACGGATCGAAGCGCTCGACGCCTGGAACTGGGAGCAGCGCGTCGCGACGACCCTGGCGCAGCTGCATCTCGACGGCGAGCGCCCGATCGACGCGCTTTCCGGCGGCACGAAGAAGCGCGTCGCGCTGGCGCAGGCGCTGGTCGCGGTGCCCGACGTGCTGCTGCTCGACGAGCCGACGAACCACCTCGATCTCGATTCGATCGCCTGGCTCGAGGAGTTGCTGCGCGGCTTCAAAGGCAGCGTGATGCTGATCACCCACGACCGCGCGTTCCTCGATGCGGTCGCGACGCGGATCCTCGAGCTCGACCGCGGCGTGCTGCGCAGCTACCCGGGCAACTTCAGCGCCTACGAGCGCCTGAAGGACGAGCAGCTCGCATCCGATGCGCTCGCCAGCGCGCGCGCCGACAAGCTGCTCGCGCAGGAGGAGGTCTGGGTCCGCAAGGGCGTCGAGGCGCGGCGCACGCGCAGCGTCGCGCGTATCGAGCGGCTGCAGAAGCTGCGCGCGCAGCGCCAGGCGCGGCGCGAGTCGCTCGGCCAGGTCCGGCTCGAGATCGATGCCGGCGTGCCGAGCGGCAGGATAGTCGCCGAGCTGCGCGACGTCTCGATGCGGTTCAGCGACCGCGGCCAAGACAAGATCATCGTCGACCGTTTCAGCGCGACGATCCTGCGCGGCGACAAGGTCGGCCTTATCGGTCCGAACGGCGCCGGCAAGACGACCTTGCTGAAGCTGATCCTCGGCGAGCTGCAGCCGACCGCGGGTACGGTGCGGCAGGGCACGCGCCTCGAAGTCGCGTACTTCGACCAGATGCGCAGCACGCTCGATCTCGATGGGACGCTCGCCGACACGATCAGCCCGGGCAGCGAATGGGTCGAGTTCAACGGTGCGAAGAAGCACGTGATGAGCTACCTGAACGATTTCCTGTTCTCGCCGGAGCGCGCGAATTCGCCGGTGCGCACGCTCTCCGGCGGCGAGCGCAACCGCGTGCTGCTCGCGCGGTTGTTCGCGCTGCCGGCCAATGTGCTCGTGCTCGACGAGCCGACCAACGACCTCGACATCGATACGCTCGAGTTGCTCGAGGAACTGCTGCAGGGCTATGCCGGCACGGTGTTCCTGGTCAGCCACGACCGGCGTTTTCTCGACAACGTCGTCACCAGCACGATCGCGTGGGAAGGCGACGAAGGCCTGCTTCCCGGACTGCGCGCGAGCGCCGCGCCGGGCCCCGGCGGGCGCCCCGCGACGGTGAGCGCCGTTGCGGGCACACCAGGGCTGTGGCGCGAGTACGAAGGCGGCTACGAGGACTGGAAGACGCAGCGCGGGCGAGCGAGTGCGCTGCGCGAGCAGGCGCTGCGGCCGGCCGCAGCCGGCAAGGGCAAGGGCGCCGCGTCGGTTGCAGTCGGCAAGGCCGCAACACCGGCGTCCGGGCCGGCCGCCAAGCCGCGCAAGCTCAGCTACAAGGAACAGCGCGAGCTCGATGCGCTGCCGGGGCTGATCGACAAGCTCGAGGCCGAGCAGCAGGCGCTCGGCAGCCTGCTCGCCGGTGCCCAGGTCTATGCGAAGGAGCCGGACCGCGCCGCGACCGCGCAGGCGCGCCATGCGCAAATCGACGTCGAGCTGCTGCGCGCGCTCGAGCGCTGGGAGGTGCTCGGTGCGCGCTGAGCGCAGGCTCGGAACGAGCGTCGCGGTGCGATGGATTCGGCGCGGGCAGCGCAATGAACTCGGCGCTGGCCGCGCAGCGAACCTTCGTGGCAGCAGCGCAAGGCACTCGCCGTGATCGCGCGATGAACTTCCAGCAACTGCGCGCGGTGCGCGAGACGATCCGGCGCGGCTTCAACCTGACCGAGGTCGCGAAGGCGTTGCACACGTCGCAGCCGGCGATCAGCAGGCAGATCCGCGAGCTCGAGCAGGAGCTTGGCGTCGACTTGTTCGTGCGCGCGGGCAAGCGCCTGACCGGGCTGACCGAGGTCGGCGGTTCGGTCGTGACGATCGTCGAGAACATGCTCGTCGATGCCGAGAACCTGAAGCGCGCCGCCGGGGACTATGCGGATCGCGCCAGCGGCCGCCTCTCGATCGCGACGACGCACTCGCAGGCGCGCTATGCGCTGCCCGATGCGGTGCGCGACTTCCGCACCCGCTATCCGCAGGTCGTGCTGAACCTGCATCAGGGCGGCCCGCATCAGGTCGCCGAGATGCTGCTGTCGGGCGAGGCCGATGTCGGCATCGCGACCGAAGCGCTGGCCTCGTACGACGGCCTGGTCGCGCTGCCGTGCTATCGCTGGACCCACAGCGTCGTCGTGCCGAAGGGTCACGCGCTGCTCGACGGCGCGCCGCTGACGCTCGAGCGCCTGGCGCGCTTTCCGATCATCACGTACGGCGCCGGCTACACCGGGCGGCTGCACATCGACGAGGCCTTCGGCGCCGCCGGCATCGCGTTCGAACTGGTGCTGACCGCGATGGACGCCGACGTGATCAAGACCTATGTCGAGCTCGGCCTCGGCGTCGGCATCGTCGCGTCGATCGCGTACGACGAGGGCCGCGACCGCGCGCTCTCGGCGATCGATGCCGGGCATCTGTTCGCGGTCAATCTGACCCGGCTCGCGATCCGGCGCGGAACCTTCCTGCGCGGCTATGTCTACGACTTCATCGAGACCTTCGCGTCGCCGCTGAAGCCCGACGTCGTCACGAAGGCGTTGGCCTCGGCGCCCGGGACGCGGTTCGAGGCCTGATGCGCTGCGCGGCGCTCGCCCGCGTCCTCTCTCACTTCAGCCACTTCTTCACTTCAGCCATTTCTCCAGCGTGCGGTCGAACTCGCCGCTGGCCTTGCTGAGGTGCAGCCAGGTGTCGACCCAGGCCTTCATCGCGAGATCGCCGCGCGGCAGCAGGTAGCCCATCTCGCCGTACTGCAGCGGGCGCTCGGGATTGACCGCGCAGAGGCCGGGGCGCGCCTTCTGCTGCGTCAAGGTCTCGACCGATTCCGAGATCATCACGTCGGCATGGCCCTTCAGGATCTCGTCGAAGATCGTCACGTTGTCGTTGAAGACGATGACCTTCGCTTGAGGCAGGTTCGCGCGCACGAAGCGCTCGTTGCTGCCGCCAGGGTTCGTGATCACGGTCACCGAGGGCTTGTTGATGTCGGCGACGGTCTGGAACTTAGCGACGTTCTCGCACTTCGTGATCGGGGCCTTGCCGTTGACCATGTAGGCGGTCGAGAAACCGGCGCGCTTCGCGCGGTCGGTCGAGACCGAGATGCCGCCGACGCCGATGTCGCATTTCTCGACGAAGTCGTCCATCAGCTTGGGCCATGCGGTCTTGACCATTTCGACCTGGACGCCGAGGGCCTTCGCGGCCGCCTGCACCAGATCGATGTCGAG
>JBDTXV010000126.1:0-6430 GCA_040006015.1 Caldimonas sp. | reverse complement strand
TCGAACGCTGGCGCGCCGGCGCCCATCAGGGGCGCGCGACCGTCGTCTACGAATAGTCTTGGTTTGCGTCGACCGCGCGGCCGCCGTGCCGATGCGGTGACCTATCATCGCGGCCACTCCGCGCAGCCGACGATCGCGATGTCCGACTTGCATCCCACCACCGGCCTGGTTCTCACAGGCGGTGGCGCTCGAGCCGCCTACCAGGTCGGCGTGTTGAAGGCCCTGGTGCAGATCCGGCGCGAATCGGCACCGTCGGCGAGCAATCCGTTTCCGGTGATCTCGGGCACTTCGGCCGGCGCGATCAATGCCGCGGCTCTCGCCTGCCACGCCGACGATTTCGATGCGGCGGTCGCCAGACTGTGCGAGGTCTGGGAGAACTTCTCGGCCGAACAGGTCTACCGCTCCGATTCTCTCGGCGTGATCCGCACCGGCGCGCGCTGGTTGACGATGATGTCGATCGGCTGGCTGATCGCGCGCTGGCGCCGTGCGCGGCCGCGCTCGCTGCTCGACAACAAGCCGCTCGAGACGCTGCTCGGTCACCTGGTCGACACCGAGCGGCTGCATCGGGTGATGCGCGACGGCCATCTGCAGGCGCTCGCGGTGACCGCTTCGAGCTATGGCTCGGGGTTGCACGTGACGTTCTACGATGCGGTCGCCGACATCCTGCCGTGGACGCGCTCGCAGCGCCTCGCGGTGCGCGATTCGATCACCGTCGCGCATCTGCTGGCCTCGTCGGCGATCCCGTTCGTCTTTCCGGCGGTGCCGCTGTCGATCGACGGCCACATCGAATACTGCGGCGACGGCTCGATGCGGCAGGCCGCGCCGATCTCGCCGGCGGTGCATCTCGGCGCCGAGCGCATCTTCATCGTCGGTGCCGGCCGGATGCACGAGCCGTCGGGCGAGCGAGCCGGCAGCAGCGAGTACCCGAACCTCGCGCAGATCGCCGGCCATGCGCTCTCGAACATCTTTCTCGATGCGCTCGCGGTCGATATCGAGCGGCTGAAGCGCATCAACGCGACGCTCGCGCTGCTGCCGCCGCGGGCGCGCGCGTCGACGAGCCTGAAGCCGCTCGAAGTGCTCGTGATCGCACCGAGCGAGCGTCTCGACGACATCGCCGCCGAGCATCTCGGCAGCCTGCCGCTGCCGATCCGCGCGATGCTGCGCGGCCTCGGCGTCTCGGGGCAGGGCGACGACGCGCGCGGCGCCGCGCTCGCGAGCTACCTGCTGTTCGAAGCGCCGTACACGCGCGCGCTGATGGCGCTCGGCGTCGCCGACACGATGGCGCGGCGCGACGAAGTCGTCGCCTTTTTTGGCTGGGGCGTCGCACAACCAGAAGCGGCACCGCTCGGTGCCGCGGCACTGCCTACGGAATGAACAACGCCCCGCGCTGGCGGGGCGTTTGTCGTTCGAGGTCGGGTCTTACTTCTTCGGTGCCGCCGCGCTCGCTGCCGCCTTCACCGACGCCGGCGCGCTGGCTGCCGCGTTCTTCTCGGCCGCCTTTTCGGCCTTCATCTCGGCCTTGGTTTCGGTCTTGGTGGCGGCCTTTTCGGACTGCTCGGCCTTCTTCGCGGCCTTGGCATCGGCTTTCGCCTCGGCCTTCGCGGCGCGCTCTTCGGCCTTGGTCTTGGGCTTCTCGGCGGCGGCGCCGCTCGCGGCCTTCATCGCGGCGGTAGCGGTCGCTGCAGCGGGCTCGGCGGTCTTCGCCGCGCTCTTCATCGGCTTCGCGTCGGCCTTCGCTGCCGGCGCGCCGGCGAACGCGGCGCCGTTGACGGTCAGGCCATCGGCTGAAAACTTGGCCGCATTGTGTTCGCCGACGCCCTTGACGCGGACCACCATGTCGTTCCAGTCCTTGAACGGGCCCTTCTTGCGCTCGTCGAGGATCTTCGTCGAGATCACAGGCCCGATGCCCTTGATCGATTCCAGATCGGCCTGGTTGGCCTTGTTGACATCGACCGCAGCGAACGCCGCGGCTGCGAACAGTGCCAATACGGCAGCAAGCAGTTTCTTGATCATGTTTTGGTCCTGGTTGGTGGCGGAGAGGAGCGGCCCGCGGCGAAATCATGCGATCCCGGCGCCGGCGGACCCCGACCTACAACGGCCCCGCGCGGCTGCCCGTTGACCCGGCTCATCGCGAGCGGGAGAGCCAGTCGGCGTACGCGCGCACCCCGGTCGCGACATCGGCGAACGAATGGTTGCAACCGGTTGCACGCAGGCGCGCCAGATCGGCTTCGGTGAAGCATTGGTATTTGCCGACCAGCGCCGCGGGGAAGTCGATGTATTCGATCTTGCCGTCCTCGACCAGCCGATCGAGCCCGAGCGGCGGCTCGCCGTGCAGCGCGCGCGCGGCGTTGATGCTGGCTTCGGCGACGTCGTTGAACGGCTGGGCCCGGCCGCTGCCGAGATTGAAGATTCCGCTCGTCTGCGGATGCTCGAGGAACCACAGGTTGACCGCGACGACGTCGCCGACGTAGACGAAGTCGCGCATCTGCCGGCCCGGACCGTAGCCGCCGTATTCGCCGAACAGCCTGACCTTGCCGGTCTGCGCGTACTCCTCGTGATGATGGAATGCGACCGACGCCATCCGGCCCTTGTGCTGCTCGCGCGGACCGTAGACGTTGAAATAGCGGAAGCCGGCAATCTGCGACCGCGCAGTCGGCAGCGCGCGGCGCACGACGTTGTCGAACAGCAGCTTCGAATAGCCGTAGACGTTCAGCGGCCGCTCGAACTCGGGCTCCTCGCGGAACGATGCGCTGCCGCCGTAAGTCGCCGCCGACGAGGCGTAGAGCAGCGGCGTCCCTTGCGCCTGAGCCGCGTCGAGCAGGTCCTTCGAGCAGCGGTAGTTGTTGTCGAGCATGTAGCGCCCGTTGTGCTCCATCGTGTCGGAGCACGCGCCCTGATGCAGGATCGCATCGACCTTGCCGAACTCGGCCCGCGCATAGCGGCCGTAGAACTCGCTCCGGTCGAAATAGTCGCTGAGCTGGGCGCCGAGCAGGTTGCGGTATTTCGGCCCGTCGGTCAGGTCGTCGACCGCGATCACGTCGTCGATGCCGATCGCGTTCAGGCCGTGGACGAGGTTGCTGCCGATCATTCCGGCAGCTCCGGTGACGACGACCTTCATCCGAACAGCTCCTCGTGGCTCACGCTCGCGGTGCCGAACTTGCCGACGACGATGGCGCCGGCGCGGTTCGCGATCGGCATCGCGGCGCGGATGTCGAGGCCGCCCGCCATCATCGCGGCGAGCGTCGCGATCACCGTGTCGCCGGCCCCCGTGACGTCGAAGACTTCGCGCGCCTGCGCCGGTACCTGCAGGTGGCCGGACGCATCGAACAGCGACATGCCTTCCTCGGAGCGCGTCAAGAGCACCGCGTCGAGCTTCAGCGCGCGGCGCAGCGCCTGCGCGCGCTCCTGCAGTTGCGCCTCGCTGCTCCATGCCCCGATCACCTGCGCGAGCTCGGCGCGGTTCGGCGTGATCACGGTCGCGCCTTCGTAGCGCGAGTAGTCGCTGCCTTTCGGATCGACGAGCACGGCGCGGCCGGCATCGCGTGCGATCCGGATCATGCTGAGGATGTGTGTCAGCCCGCCCTTGCCGTAGTCGGAAAACAGCACGACGTTCGCGGTCGACAGCGCGTCCTCGTAGAGGGCGTGCATGTCCTTCAGTACCTCGTGATCGGGCTCTTCCTCGAAATCGACCCGCAGCAGCTGCTGCGAGCGGCCGATCACGCGCAGTTTCACCGTTGTGGTCAGGCGCGGATCGCGCGTGAAGAGCGATTCGATGCCGCTCTTCGCGAGCAGCGCTTCGAGGCGCCTGCCGTGCTCGTCGTCGCCGATCGCGGTCAGCAGGCGCGCGTGCGCACCGAGCGCCTTGACGTTCCAGGCGACGTTCGCGGCTCCGCCGAGCCGTTCCTGTTCCTTGTTCGGATTCACGCGCACGATCGGGACCGGCGCTTCCGGCGAGATGCGGTCGACCGCACCGAACCAGTAGCGGTCGAGCATCGCGTCGCCGACGACCAGCACGCGCGCCCGCGCCAGGTCTTCGCGGGACGGGAAAGCAGCCATCAAAGATCCTCCAGGCGTTGCGGAGGATACGTGTCCCAGCCTAGGCAGCCGGGACATTGCCAGAAGTAATGCTCGGCCTCGAAGCCGCATGCCGCGCAGCGATAGCGGTGCAGCGGACGGGCCGCGCGCTGCACCGCATCGCGCAACGCGACGGCTTCGGCGTTGCCGAGCGCAGCGGCGCCGCCTTCGTCGAGCAATGCCTGCGCGGCCGACAGGCTCGGGTGCGCGCGCAGATGGCCGAGCAGGCGCGCGCGCCGGCTGTCGGCGTCGACTTCGAGGGCGGCGATCGCTTCGAGCAGATCGAGCGTCGGCGCACGGCGATAGAGCCCATGCAGCCGCTCGAGCGCGCCGCCGCGTTCGTGCGCGGCCAGTGCGCTCGTCGCGTAGTCGCGCGCGACGAGGTTGAACGCCTCCGGCTGCACCGCGAGCAACGCATTCCAGCTGCGCAGCGCGTCGGAGTGGGCGTGGCGCGCGGCGGCCCGCTGTCCGGCGAGGACCAGCGGCCGCGCGGCTTGCGGCGCCGCGTCGCGCGCCTGGAGCAGCGCATCGTCGGCGACCTCGACATTGCCGGCGGCGTCGGCCTCGAGCGCGACTTCACACCAGTAGTGCGCGATCCGTGCCGCGAACGAGGCGGTGCCGGTCTGCTCGAGTTGTTGCGCGACCGCGATCGCGGCGCGCCAGTCGCGCGAGCGCTCGAGCAGCGCGAGCAGCGCGAGCCTCGCCTCGGTCGCGAACGGCGTGCCGTCGAGCAAGCGATAGGCGTCTTCGGCTCGGTCGAAAAGTCCGGCCTTCATGAAGTCCTGCGCGAGCGCGTACTGCGCCCGGACGCGCTCGCTCTTCGGCAGGTCGGCGCGGTTCAGCAGATGCTCGTGGACGCGGACCGCGCGCTCGTATTCGCCGCGGCGCCGGAACAGGTTGCCGAGCGCGAAGTGCAGGTCCGACGTGTCCGGATCCTGCTGCACCGCTTCGATGAAGGCGTCGATCGCCTTGTCGTGCTGCTCGTTGAGCAGCAGGTTCAGGCCCTTGTAGTAGACCTTCGGCGAGTCCCTCTGCTCACGGCGCCACTGGCGCACGTCGATCCGCGACGCGAACCAGCCGAGTGCGAATGCGAGCGGGAGTCCCCACAGCAGCCACTGCAGGTCAAAGTCCATCGCGCGGCGGATGTTGCAGCGGCGGCTCGGCGGCAACGACGAGGCCGGGCGCCTCCAGCGTGCTGATTGCCTCGCTGCGCGTGCGCGCGAGGCGGCGGTGCCGCCACCAGCTCGGCACCATCGCGAAGACGCCGAATGCGCAACCGAGCGCGAACGCGGCGAGCACGATGAAGACCATCGGCGCACGCCATTCCTGACCGAAGAACCAGCGGATCGCCGCCTCGTGCTGATTGTTCAGCGCGAACGCGAACAACGTGAAGAAGATGGCCGCTCGGACGATCCAGACGATTATTCGCATCAAAACTCCCGCGGCGATTCTAGCGGCGGGGTCGGCGCGCTCCGTGGCGCCGGAACGCCGATAAGAAAGCCTCGTCCGGAAGGGCCGGAGCGCCGATCAGGTAGCCCCGTCCGACGGCGCCGGGGCGCCGATCAGACAGCCGCGTCCGGCGGCGCCACCAAGGCGCTCGATCCGGCCGGCGGCAGCGCGTCGACCGCTTCGCGCAGCGCCTTGCCCGGCTTGAAATGCGGCACCAGCTTTTCGGGAATCACGACCTGCTCGCCCGAGCGCGGATTGCGCCCGACGCGCGGCGGCCGCCGGTTGATCGAAAAGCTGCCGAAGCCGCGGATCTCGATGCGATGACCGCGCGCGAGCGCGACCGACATCGCATCGATGATCGTCTTCACCGCGAACTCGGTGTCGCGATGCGTCAGCTGGCCGAAGCGCTCGGCCAGCTGCACGACCAGATCCGACCGGGTCACTGAAACCCCCCTCGGCCGTTCCGGATCAGCTGTTGCCGCTGTTCTGGTTGTCGAGCTTGGCGCGCAGCAACGCACCGAGGCTCGTCGTGCCGGCGTTCTCGCGCTCGCTCGACTGCGCCAGACGCTGCATCGCTTCCTGGTTGTCGGCGTTGTCCTTGGCCTTGATCGACAACTGGATCGAACGCGTCTTGCGGTCGACGTTGATGATCACGGCCGAGACTTCGTCGCCTTCCTTCAGCACGTTGCGGGCGTCCTCGACGCGGTCGCGGCTGATCTCGGATGCGCGCAGATAGCCGGTGACGTCGTCGTTCAGCTGGATCTCGGCGCCGCGTGCGTCGACCGTCTTGACCTTGCCGCTCACCGACATGCCGCGGTCGTTGACCGAGGTGTAGCTCGTGAACGGATCGGAGTCGAGCTGCTTGATGCCGAGCGAGATGCGCTCGCGGTCGACGTCGACCGCCAGC
>JBDTXV010000125.1:0-6509 GCA_040006015.1 Caldimonas sp. | reverse complement strand
AGCGCGCGGTGTACTCGGCCATCCGCTTCGGGTTGTTGACGTGGCCCTGGTACTTCGTGAACTCCTGGAACATCGGCAGCTGGTTCGCTTCCTGGAAGCCGCCGAGGCCCATCCCCATCGTGCCGGTCTCCGGCGTGATGATGACGACCGGGCTGTGGGCCCAGTACGCGGCCGCGATCGCGGTCACGCAGTTGCTGATGCCGGGGCCGTTCTGGCCGATGATGACGCCGTGCCGGCCCGAGACCCGCGCGTAGCCGTCGGCCATGTGGCCGGCGCCCTGCTCGTGGACGACCGGGATCAGGCGGATGCCGGCCGGCGCGAAGATGTCCATCGCGTCCATGAAGGCCGAGCCCATGATCCCGAACATGTCGGTGACGCCGTTAGCGACCAGGGTCTCGACGAAGGCCTCGGACGGGGTCATCTTCTGCACGCCGCTTACGGCGGTGCGGGCGGTGGCGGATGCGGCGGCGGGGGGTTGCTGGCTCATGGGCGGCTCCTCGGGCAGAATTCGGTGGACGCGGTAATCCGGAACACTTCGTTCCGGAATTCAAGACTGCGCAGATGATAGGCGAGGCCCCGGCCGGCGTCAACCGGATATCGAAAATCGGGACAATTCATACCAATTTCCGGAACAAGCCGCTATCATCCGCCGAACATGAAAGTCGTTCAACGGTTGAAACCCGACCCCGTCGAGATCGGCGGCGACACGCCGACCTTGCGCCTGATCGCGCTGCTCGAGGTGATCGCCGCGAAAGACGAGCGCTACTCGCTGCAGCGCCTGGTCGACGAGACCGGTTTGCCGAAGCCGACGCTGCACCGGATGCTGCAGCAGCTCGAAAGCGCCGGCCTGCTGCAGCGCGAAGGCGACGGCCGGCAATACGGCACCGGCACCCGGCTGCGCCGCCTGGCCGAAAACCTGCTGCTGAACGACAGCCACCACGGTGCGCGCCACGCGGTGCTGCGCAATCTCGTCGAAGTGGTCGGCGAAAGCTGCAACATCACCGCGCTGTCGGGCAGCGAGGTGATCTATCTCGATCGCGTCGAGACCGCGGCGCCGCTGCGCTTCTATCTGCATCCGGGCTCGCGCGTGCCGGCGCACTGCTCGGCCAGCGGCAAGGTCTTCCTGGCGCAGATGAGCCCGGCGCAGCGCACGCGCCTGCTCGCGCACGCCCCGCTCGAGCGCTACACCGCGAACACCGCGACCGACCTCGCGACGCTGGAGCGCGAAGTCGAGCGCGTCCGCAAGGACGGCTACGCGTTCGACGACGAGGAGTTCCTGCCCGGGCTGCTCTGTCTCGCGGTCGCGGTGCCGGCGCCGAAGGATGCGCGCTCCAACCTGTGCGTCGCGATCCAGGCGCCGGTGATGCGCGCGAGCGCGGCGACCGCAAAGCGCTGGCTGCCGGCGCTGCGCCGCGCCGCCGAAGCGCTGCGCGCGATCGACGCCGACGCGCCGGGCGCCACGCGCGCACCGGCCGCGTCGGGCGTGGCCGCGGGCCGGAAGCGCGCCTGAGCCGGCGCCGCGCACGAGACGCCCCCGATCGCAGAATCCGCACCGCACCGCACCGCAAGAACCGAAGTTTCCCACCTGAACGAGATCCCTTCGTGACCGACACCGCCTGGCTCCAGCCCGACCGAATGCTCGCGGTGCGCGACGTGTTCGGTATCGATTCCGATCTGCGCGTGCCGGCGTTCGGCGAGCGCGACGAGCACGTGCCCGAGATCGACGCGGTCTACCGCTTCAATCCGGACGTCACGCTCGCGATCCTCGCCGGCTTCACGCGCGACCGCCGCGTGATGGTCCAGGGGCTGCACGGCACCGGCAAGTCGACGCACATCGAGCAGGTCGCGGCGCGCCTGAACTGGCCGTGCGTGCGCGTCAACCTCGACGGCCACATCAGCCGCCTCGATCTCGTCGGCAAGGACGCCGTGGTGCTGCGCGACGGCCAGCAGGTGACCGAGTTCCAGGAAGGGATCGTGCCGTGGGCGCTGCAGCGCCCGGTCGCTCTGGTCTTCGACGAATACGATGCCGGCCGGCCCGACGTGATGTTCGTGATCCAGCGCGTGCTCGAGCGCGACGGCAAGTTCACGCTGATGGATCAGAACCGGGTGCTGACGCCGCACCGCTACTTCCGGCTGTTCGCGACCGCGAACACCGTCGGCCTGGGCAACCTGAACGGCCTCTACCACGGCGCGCAGCGGCTGAACCACGCGCAGATCGACCGCTGGAACATCGTCGCGTCGCTGAACTATCTGCCGGCCGACGAAGAGGCGGCGATCGTGCTCGCCCGCGTGCCGTCTCTCGCAGGCGTCGCCGCGCCGAGCGGTGCCGCGGGCCGCGCGGCCGGCAGCCTGGTCGATGCGATGGTCGCGGTCGCGAGCCTGACCCGCAAGGGCTTCGCGGCCGGCGACCTGTCGACCCTGATGTCGCCGCGCACCGTGATCACGTGGGCCGAGAACATCGAGATCTTCCGCGACCCGGCGCTTGCGTTCCGCCTCTCGTTCGTCAACAAGTGCGACGAGGCCGAGCGCCCGGTCGTCGCCGAGTATTTCCAGCGCTGCTTCGACCGCGAGCTCGACGAGTCGTACCAGCTCACCGGCGGCCACCGCTGACCGACAGCGAGTCCGGCCTAGCGTTCCGACGACATCCGCACCGTGAGCGAGACCCAGGCCCGCGCGCGGCATCAGCAACAGGTCGAGGAGCTCTGCGCCGCGGCGATCCGCGCGCTCGCCGGCGAGACCGATCTGCACTTCCGCGGGCGGCGGCTGCATCGCGGCCGGTCCGCGCTTCCGCTGTTCGCGCCACATCTGCATCCGGCCCTCGACAGCGACGACTTCATGTCGTTTCGGGGCGCCGCCGACGGCCTCGCGCTGCGCCTCGCGCTGTCCGACGCGGAGTTGCACAAGCGCCTCGCACCGGCCGATGCGGTCGAGCGGCTGCTGTTCGACCTGCTGGAGCAGTTCCGCGTCGAGGCCCACGCGCCGCCCGCGATGCCCGGCGTCGCGCACAACCTGCGCCATCGCCACGAGGCCTGGTCGCTCGAATCGCATCACGCCGGCCTGACCGACACCGCGCGCGGCCTGCTGATCTACACGGTTGCGCAGATCTGCCGCGCGCGCGTGACCGGCGAGCCGGTGATCGAGGAAACCGAAGACCTGCTCGAGGCGACGCGCGCCGCGCTGGCCCCGCTGCTCGGCCATGCACTGGCCGGGCTGCGCCGCGACCGCGACGACCAGGCGGCTTATGCGCGCCATGCGCTCGAGGTCGCGCAGCGAATCGCCGCGATGCTCGAAGACGCCGGCGCCGCGGCCGGTGAGCCGAACGAGCCGCGCGATTCCGACCTCGCCGCGGCGCGCTCGGTCTTCGGTCTGATCATCGAATACGAAGGCTCTGCCAACGAGCGCTTCGCGATCGCGGTCTCGGGCGCGAGTCGCGTGCTCGACTCGGCCGGCGGCGGCTACCGCATCTACACGACCGCATACGACCGCGAAGTCGCCGCGACCGAGCTCGCGCGCAAGGACGCGCTCGACGATTACCGCGAGCGCCTCGACCGCCTCGTCGCCGCGCAGGGCGTCAACGACGCGAGGCTCGCGCGCGAGCTGCGCGCGCTGCTCGCCGAGCCGGCCGTCGATGGCTGGGACGGCGGCCAGGAAGAAGGCCTGATCGACGGCCGGCGCCTCTCCCAGCTGGTCGCGTCGCCGACCGAGCGGCGCCTGTTCCGCAGCGAGCGCATCGAGCCGGTCGCCGACTGCGCGCTGACTTTTCTGGTCGACTGCTCCGGCTCGATGAAGGAGCAGATCGACGTGGTCGCGGTGTTGCTCGATGTCTTCGCGCGCGCGCTCGAGCAGGCCGGCGTCGCGAGCGAGATCCTCGGCTTCACGACCGGCGCGTGGAACGGCGGCCGCGCGCAGCGCGACTGGGTCCGCGCCGGGCGGCCGGCCGATCCTGGGCGCCTGAACGAGGCTTCGCACATCGTCTTCAAGAGCGCCGACGTGCCGTGGCGGCGCTCGCGGACGAGCATCGCCGCGCTGCTGAAGAGCGACCTGTTTCGCGAAGGGATCGACGGCGAGGCGGTCGACTGGGCCTGCGCCCGGCTCGGCGCGCGCAGCGAGGCGCGCAAGCTGCTGCTCGTCGTCTCCGACGGCTCGCCGATGGACAGCGCGACCAGCCTCGCGAACGACCCGCACTACCTCGACCATCATCTGCGACAGGTTGTCCAGCGCCACGAGCAGACCGGCGCGATCGAGGTCTATGGCATCGGCGTCGGCCTCGACCTGAGCCCGTACTACAGCCGCAGCCTGGTCCTCGACCTTGCGGGATCGATCGGCAATGCGATGTTCCGCGAGGTCGTCGAGCTGATCGCCGGACGGCACCGGCGCTGAGCCGCGGTTTCGCGCGCCGCGTCGCCAGTCGCGCCGAATGCCAATTTGTTCACGGTCCCCGGCGGTGGCTTCTGCGTAACATTCGACGCATCCATCGGATGCCTCGGTTGCAACCGCTGACAAAGTAACTAGGCGATACTGGAACGCGTTGGGATAGATTTCCCATTTTCAGGATCTCGTGGCCTCCGACAATCCCTCCGAGCGCGCGCTGCAACGCGCCATCGAACAGCTGCTGCGGCCGCTGTTCAGGCTGCTCTTGCGGCACTCGGTGTCGTTCAGCGCATTCGAGGCGATCGCGAAGCGGATCTACGTCGACGTCGCGCTGAAGGACTTCGGGATTCCGGGCAAGAAACCGACGATGTCGCGCGTCGCGGTGCTGTCGGGGCTGACGCGCAAGGAAGTGCAGCGCCTGCTCGCCGAGCCCGACGATGCCGCGGCCGAAGGCGCGGAGCGCTACAACCGGGCGACGCGCGTGCTGACCGGCTGGGCCCGCGACGCCGACTTCCTCGACGCCAAAGGCAAGCCGCGCGTCCTCGACGCCGACGGCGAGCAGGGCTTCTCGGCGCTGGTCAAGCGCTACAGCGGCGACATGCCGGCGCGGGCGATCCTCGACGAGCTGCTGCGCGTCGGCGCGGTCCGGCAGGGAGACGACGCGCGCCTCGAGCTGGTCACGCATGGATACGTGCCGCTGCACAGCGCGGTCGACAAGTTGGAGATACTCGGTCGCGACGTCTCCGACCTGATCGCCACCATCGACCACAACCTTCAATACGGCGCGACCGATCCGCGGTTCCAGCGCAAGGTGATGTACGACGCCGTGCCGGTCTCGGCGCTTGCGGCATTCCGCAAGCTGAGCTCGACGCAGGGTCAGGTCCTTCTCGAGAAACTCGACCGCTGGCTCGCCGAGCACGAGATTGAGGCCGGGACCGCCGGATCGGAGCGCGCGCGCGTCGGCATGGGAATCTATTACTTCGAGGAACGTGCCGAAACGCCGGCCGACGAGGAGCCCGAGACATGAACCAGCGATTCAGCATCGCGACCGCGGTCGCGGCCTCGGCCGCGGCGCTGCTCGTCGCCTGCGGCGGCGGCGACAGCCCCGAGGGCGGCGGCATCGGCGGCACCGGCAGCCCGGCAGCGGTCGGCACACTGCACGTCTCGTTGACCGATGCGCCGGCCTGCGGCTACGACGCGGTCTACGTGACGGTCGAGAAGGTCCGCGTGCACACCAGCGCGAGCGCCGCCGATGCCGAAGCCGGCTGGTCCGAAGTCGTGCTCACGACGCCGCAGCGCGTGAACCTGCTCGACCTGACCAATGGCGCGCTCGCCGATCTCGGCCAGGCGACCTTACCGCCCGGCAAATACCAGCAGCTGCGTCTCGTGCTGGCCGCGAACCGCGCCGCCGCCCCGCTCGCGAACTCGGTAGTTCCGATCGGCGCCCCCGAAACCCCGCTGTCGGTGACGAGCGCGGACCAGACCGGCATCAAGGTCAACCTCGACCTCGACGTCGCGGCCGACAAGACGGCCGACCTGGTGCTCGACTTCGACGCCTGCAAATCGGTCGTGCGCCGCGGCAATTCGGGCCAGTACAACCTGAAGCCGGTCGTCACCGCGATCCCGGTTCTCGCCGATGCGGGGCTGCGCATCGTCGGCTACGTGACGCCGTCGCTGCTGCTCGGCTCGACGAGCGTCTCGGTGCAGGTCGCCGGCAAGCCGATCAAGGCGACGCTGCCCGATGCGGTCGGCAGGTTCCAGCTGTACCCGGTTCCGGCCGGCAGCTACGACCTCGTCGTCAGCTCGCCCGGACGGGTCACTGCGCTCGTCACCGGCGTGCCGGTCACGGCCTCGGCGATCACGACGCTCGCCAGCCTGACGCAACCGATCACGCCGCCGGTCGCGAACCTGCGCAGCGTGACCGGCAGCGTCACGCCGGCGACCGCGACCGTGCGCGCGCTGCAGACCTACAACGGCGGCCCGCAGGTCGAGGTCGCGTGGGGCGCGGTCGATGCGACGAGCGGCGCGTTCACGTTCCAGCTGCCGATCGAGGCGCCGGTGCGGGCCGGCTATACGGCGGACCCGGCCGCCCTCGGCTTCGTGACCGATCCGACCGCGGCCGGCAAGTACACGCTCGA
>JBDTXV010000124.1:0-6558 GCA_040006015.1 Caldimonas sp. | reverse complement strand
CAATCTGGACGCGAGCCGGGGCCGCATGAAACAGGCGCGCGAGCACTTCGAGGCCGGTCTCGTCGTCGCTCGCGAGCTCGGCGATCGGCAGTGGGAAGGCAACGCGCTGTGCAATCTCGGCTGGCTGAATCAGGCGTTGGGGGCCCTGCCCGAGGCGCGCGAGCAGCTTGAAGCCGCACTGAGGGTCGCACGCGAAATGGGACATGTGCGCCTCGAGGCGATCGTGCTCTGCAATCTCGGCATCGTCCATGACGCGATCGGCGATCTCGACGCGGCGCAGGGATATCTCGAATCGGCGCTGGTCGTCGCCCGCGAGATGGGCGACCGGCGATCCGAAGGGCAGTTCCGCGGCTATCTCGGCACGTTGCATGCGCGTCAGCGGCGATTCGACGACGCCCGGCGCCAGCTCGATGTCGGCGCTCAGTTGCTGCGCGACGCGTCGGACTCGTTCAATCTCGGCGTGCTGCTCTGCGGACGCGCCGAAATGGAATGGCTTTCGGGTTCGAGCGACGCGGCGTCCGCGACGTTGGCCGAGGCCGCGGAGATCGGACGCACGGTCGGCGTCGAGGTCGGCTCGGAGCTGGCCGTCGCGCTCGACCGGGTCGGTGCGTTGCTTGCGGAGACGCCGACCTCGGCTTGACGCAAGCCGGGAGTTCGCAACGGCTTCTGCGGATGACTACTGATTGCTGATCAGCGGGTCGTTCGGATGGCACTCGACGCCGTCCGATTCGCGGATCACGCGCACCGTGTACTTGATGTCGGTTCTGAGGTCGGTGTGGTCATCGTGGACGATGAACTTCTTGCCGTTCGGTGTCGCGTGCGGGCTCGTGAAACCCGTTCCCTGAACGACGATCCCGTTCGATGCGAACTTGTAGCCCGGCGTCACAACGGTCCACTCGAGATTGTTCGGGGACGGAACAGGCAACGGGTCCGGGACGACCGGCAACGTCCCGTTCTCGCAGGACTGAACGCTGACGTCGGCCTTGCAGACACCGTCGGTGCAGGGCGACATCAAGTGAACCCCGGCATCGCGAAAACTGGAGCAGCTCGCCGCGACGAGTGCCGCGGCCAGCGAGAGCGCAACGCTTGCCGGGATCGCCATGCTTCTGTTCCTTCTTGTTCGTCGCGCGCTGCCGCGAGGTGCAGTCCTGCCATCGAGCCAGCGGAAAGATACGCGGCGTCTCGGAGGGTGTCAACGGCACGATGCGCCGATCGCGCGATGATGTCGACCGCGTGTCGCATCGACGGACCTCGTCGGTGCGCGCTTCAGTAATGGATCGCACGCGGCGCGCCGCCGCCGACCGCGATCGCCTCGCCGTTGATCGCAATCGACTTCGGCGACGCCAGGAAGACAACCACGTCCGCGACTTCGGACGCATCGACGAAGTGCCTGATCGAGTTCGCGTCGGCCATCCGCTTTTCTGCGTCCTGCTCCGCGATGCCTTGCGCCTTCGCCTGCGCCTGCAGCAGCGATGCGGTGCGCTCGGTCCGCGTCGCACCTGGATGCACGACGGTCACGTTGATGCCGTACGGGCCGAGCTCGTCGGCCAGGTTCTTCGTCAGCGCGGCGACCGCGACGTTGCGGATGCTGCCGACCGTGTTGCCGGTCTGGCGCGCCGCGAGGCCGCTGATGTTGACGATGCGGCCCCAGCCGCGTTCGCGCATTCGCGGCGCGACCTCCCGTGCGCAACGGATGTAGCCCATGACCTTGATGTCCATTTCGCGCTGGAAGAAGTCGCCGCTGATCGCGCCCAGTTGCGGCGGCGATGCGTAGCCGCCCGGTTCGGCCGCGGCATTGACGAGGATGTCGATGTCGCCGCCGAGCGCCTGAACCGCCGCGGCGACGGCGCCGCTGACTTGGCCGTCGTCGCTCGTGTCGGCGACGACAGCCACGATCTTTCGTCCGGTCGCGGCGACGAGTTCGGCCGCGGTTGCGTCCAGCGCCTGTTCGTTGCGAGCCAGGATCGCGACGTCGACGCCTTCGAGCGCGAGCGCGCGCGCGATCGCCTTGCCGATGCCGCGGCTGCCGCCGGTGACGAGCGCTCGCTTGTTGCGAAGTTCGAGATCCATGTGTCTGCCGTTGGATGTGAATGATCAGCGTCAGACCCGCCGACGGCGCGCCACAGCGCTATTTCGTCGCGAAGGCGCGTGCCAGCGAAGCCGACAGGATCGCCATCCGGACCGGCTTTTCGGCGAAGACGAGGCCGAAGTCGGCAACGGCCTCGGCGATTTCGGATTCCTGCACGACGCCGGACAGGACCTGCGCGGTCAGCACGACGATCGGACAGTCGCCGTCCTGCGAGCGCACCGCGCCGATCAGTTTGGCCGTGCTGCTCTCGCCGACGATCCAGTCGATCACGTAACCGTCGTAGCGCTGCGCCTTGAACGTCGACTGGAGGTCCGTGGTCCTGTAGAACGGGCGCGCTTCGTAGCCCTTGTCGTGCAGGTGTGCGCAGATTGAATTCGTCAGGTCCTCGTCGTCGTCGAGCACCGCGACGACCTTGCGCCCGGCGACCCGAGGCTTGACCTGGATCCGCTCGACGGTGTAGGCGGCATGTTCGACGGCTTCGCTCGCGCAGACGGCCGCCCAGCCGTTCGAGGTCTTGATCGCGACGACGGCATCCGGTTCGGGTCGCTCGACGGCTTTGCCGACCCAGAGCTCGCACGGCAGGTCGACCGAACCGATGCGAACGATTGCAGGGACCGAGCCGTCGGTCTCCGCGAGCGCGATGACGTCCGCCAGCGATTCGCCGAACAGCGCGCCGACGCGCTGCAACTCCTCGAGGGTCCACGCGGCTGCGCCGTTCATCCTGCGGTGCGCCTGGGCATAAGAGAGCCCGATCGCGTCGGCGAGCCAGGCCGATTGCCGGTATTTCGGCAGCCCGTGGCGTTCCATCAGCGCACGAACACAAACGACCGCCAACGACGGCGCTTCTTCGATAAGAGATGACGAAAGCGGAGCGGTCATGACCCGTACTCGACGAAACAAAAGGGTTCCATAAATGGGATGAAACTTCGCGTCACTGATTGCAATTTACGCAACTCATTGCTTGATAGGCAAGGAGTCACGCCGTAGAGTGATTCCTCGCGCAACGTCCCAGAGTGTAAGGAACGAAGAGCATGGCGATCACGAAAGCGCCGCCATCGGCGGCCCGCGCCAGCATCACGAGCCGCCGGTCGCCGGCGAGCGCTTTGGCGCTCCTGGCGGATCGGGCGCTGCCCGAGAGGCCGTCGTACGTCGCGGTCGTCGTGCTGATTCCGCTGCACCGGTCGGTTCGCGAAGGCGACGCAGAAGTTCCGCGAACGCGGACCGTGCTTCAACGTCTGTTTCACCGTACCCAGGGGGGCGATGCCATGAAGGCTCTGTTGATCGATGACCATCCGCTGATCCTGTCCGCGCTTCAAGCGGTGATCCAGGGGCTCGGGCCCGAGGTCAGCGTCGTCGGCGTCGGCAGCGCGCGGGCCGCGCGCGAGACCCTCGCCGCCGACGCCGGCTTCGACATCGTGCTGCTGGACCTTCAGCTTGCGGACGCCGATGGTTTCGAGTTGCTTCGGGAACTCCGAGCGACGTATCCGTCGTTGCCGGTCGTCGTCGTATCTGCCTCCGATCGAAGCAGCGATGTGCTGCGGGCAATCGACCTCGGCGCGATGGGATTCGTGCCGAAGCGAGCCAGCAACGAGACGCTCTTCGATGCGCTGCACATGGTGATGTCGGGCGGGATCTACGTGCCGCCGATGAGCTTGCGGTCGTCGACCTCGGTCGCGAACTTCCCGGCCGCCGGCGGCGCCGGCTGGGGAGCGAGCGCCGAAGGAGGCGACGGAGCGGAGGCCAAGCCGCGCGCCCCGCTCGCATCGCTCGGCTTGACGCCGCGGCAGACCGACGTCCTCGCACTGTTGCTGCAGGGCCAGCCAAACAAGCTGATAGCGCGCGAGCTCAAGCTCTCGGTCGAGACCGTGAAGGATCATGTCGCGGCGGTGCTGCGAACCTTGAATGTCAGCTCGCGCACGCAGGCGGTCCTCGCCGTGAGCCAGATGTCGCATCAGGGCGCGCTCGTCGCTTGGCGCGAGGCCCGCCACGGCGACGCGAGACCGCGATGACGGCAGCGGCGTCGGGGGCTGTCCCCGGCGCAACCGCTTGTGTTGCGGCTGCCGACGCGGCGAGTGCTGCGGAGACCGACACCGGTGCAGCGGCAGCCGACACCAACGCTGCGCTGCGCGAGGAAGTCGAGAGCGTCTTCGAGTACATGCCGGCCACTCTGGCAGGCATGCTGGCCGTCGCCGGCGTCATCACGCTGATGTTCTGGCAGTTGACGCCGGCGCCGCTGCTACTCGGCTGGCTCGGTGCATTCGGGCTGTTGTGGCTTCTGCGCATCTCGATGCTGCAGCGTTATCGACGCGCGATTCGGGCGGGAACCGCCGATTGGGCCGCCTGGCTGCGCATCTGGAACTCGACGACGCTCGTCTCGGGCGCCCTGCTGGGCTTGGCCGCGTGGCTTTTCTACGGGCGCGGCGCGGGGATCCAGCAGACCGGGCTGATCATTCTGGTCTACACCTACTGCATCGCGGCCGTGCCGGTGCTCGCGAATCAGCTGCGCCTGTTCATTGCGTTCGCGACGCTCTGTTTCGTGCCGATGATCGTGCGCATCGCCAGCGACGGAGATTTCTACAGCTACCAGCTGGCCGGCGAGTTGCTGCTGATCGTCAGCCTGACGACGGTGCTCGCCGGCAGCCAGCGGCAGGCGCTGCAGCGCGTGACCGCACTGAAGTTGCGCGCCGATCAGCTGTTGCTGCAACTGGGCATCGAAATGCGCGCCGCGGAGGCTGCGCGCCAAGTGGCAGAGGTCGCCAATCGGGCGAAGACGCAGTTCTTCGCGGCGGCAAGCCATGACTTGCGCCAGCCGCTGCATGCGATGGGTCTCTTCGCCGAGGCGCTGCGTCAGCGCACGCACGAGCCTGAAGTCGCGCAGCTGGTCAACAGCATCAACGAATCCGTCGACGCGCTCGAGGGCTTGTTCTCCGAGCTGCTCGACCTCACTCGCATCGACAGCGGCGCGGTCGAAGTCCATCGAGCCGATTTCGAGATCGGAGACATCCTGCGCAAGCTGAAGCTGCACTTCGAGCCGACCGCGTTCGAAAAGGGGCTGGCCTTGCGTTTGCGCGGCGGCAGGCACGCGGCGTTTGCAGACCCGCTGCTCGTCGAGAGGATTTTGCGCAATCTGGTCGCGAATGCGATCCGCTACACCGACGACGGCTCGGTGCTGGTCAGTTGCCGCCGCCGTGCCGACCGAGTGCTGCTGCAGGTATGGGATACCGGCGTCGGCATCGGCGCCGAAGAGCGCGACCGAATCTTCGAGGAGTTCTATCAGGTGCCCGGACGGCAGGCGGTGACCGCCGACCAGCGCAAAGGTCTCGGCCTCGGTCTCGCGATCGTGATGCGTCTCGCGCGGCTGATGGACGTTCCGCTGACCCTGCGTTCCGAAGTCGGACGAGGAACGGTATTCACGCTGAGTCTGCCGTTGGGCCACGCGCCGCGCGCGGCGCCGAATTCACTGGCGCGCAAGGCGTCCGTCGACATCACGCTCGACCGCCGATTGATCATCGTCGTCGAGGACGAGCGGGCCGTCCGCGAAGGTCTCGAAGTGCTGCTGAAGGGCTGGGGCGCGACAATCGCCTCGTTCGACAGCGTCGCTGCCGCGGAACGGTGGATTCGGGAATCGAATTCGCCGGTCCAGCCCGCGCTGGCGATCGTCGACTACCGACTCGAGCAGGGCAGGACAGGGATCGATGCAATCGTGGCGCTGCGCCGGCGCTTCGGCAGCGAATTGCCGGCGATCATCGTCACCGGCAGCACGACCTCGAGCCATGAACTCGAAGCCCAGGCGCACGACTTCCACCTGTTGATCAAGCCCGTGCTTCCGAACAAGCTCCGCGCGATGATTTCATTCAAGCTCGGCGCCCGGCCGCCTTTGCCCGCGCCGCCGCGGCAGCCATCCGGCGCGCACGCTCAGGCCGGTTGATAGCCGAGCCTGACGTAGATCGGCGCGAAGGCTTCCGCCTGCGTCACTTCGAGCAGGCGTTCCCGTGCCAGCTCGAGCAACGCGATGAAGGTCACGACGAGCACCGGCACGCCGCGCCGGGGGTCGAACAAATCTTCGAAGAGCGCGAAGCGGCGGCCCTGCAACACGCGCAGCACGATGCTCATGTGCTCGCGCACGCTGAGCTGTTCGCGGGTGATCAGATGATGCTGGTTCAGCCGGGCACGCTTGACGATTTCGGTCCAGGCTTCCCGCAGGTCCTGAGCCGTGACGTCGGGCAGGCGCAGCGCGACCGATTCTTCCGTCCCGGCCTGCGCATGCCAGAAGTCGCGACCGAGTGCCGGAAGCGCGTCGAGCCGTGCTGCGGCCAGCTTCATCTGTTCGTATTCGATCAATCGCCGCACCAGCTCGGCGCGCGGATCCTCCGGCTCCTGCCCCTCGGCGGTCTTGCGCGGCGGCAGCAGCATCCGCGACTTGATCTCGATCAGCATCGCCGCCATCAGCAGGTAGTCGCTGGCGAGCT
>JBDTXV010000123.1:0-6561 GCA_040006015.1 Caldimonas sp. | reverse complement strand
CGGCGGGCGCGGCAGCATCGTCGGCCCGTTCCTCGGCACCGTCGTGCTGACGGCTTTGCCCGAGCTGGTCGCGCCACTCGCGAAGCTCGGCCATTTCTTCTACGGGCTGCTGCTGCTGACCGTCGTGCTCGTCGTTCCCGAAGGTATCGGGCGGATGTTCGAGCTGATCGGCGAACGGCTGCGGCCGCGCGCCGAGCATCACGATCCGATCGAGCCCGACCTCGCGCGCCTCGCCCGCGCGCTCGGAGCGCGGCGTTGAACCGCAGCGGCTCGCTGCAGCCGATTCAGGATGCCGCCGACGCGTCGCCGAGCGCGGCCGCCGCTGCGTTTGCGACTGCCGCGAACCTGGCAGCCGGCGCGACGACGAGCGCCGCGCCGGTCGCGCTCGAAGCGGTGGACATCAGCAAGCAGTTCGGCGGCCTCAGCGCGCTCGACCACGTCTCGCTCGCGCTCGAGCCCGGCGAAGTGCACGGCCTGATCGGTCCGAACGGCAGCGGCAAGACGACGCTGCTGAACCTGCTCTCGGGCTATTACCAGCCGACTTCCGGTTCGATCCGCCACGGCGCCGAAGAGCTCGCGCTCGCGACGGTGCAGCACCGCGCCCGGATCGGCATCGCGCGCACGTTCCAGAAGCCGCGCCTGCTGCCGACGCTCTCGGTGCTCGACAACGCGGTGCTCGGCGCCTGGCCGCATGCCGAGTCGGGCTTTCTCGCGACCGCGTTCGGGCTGCCGCGCGTCGCGCGCGAGGATCGCGAGCTGCGCGCGCACGCGACCGAGCTGCTGCACGGCATCGGCCTCGGCCACGTGATCGGCCGCCGCGCGAACCTGCTCGGCCATGCCGAGCAGCGCTTCCTCGAAATCGCCCGCGGCCTCGCGATGCGGCCGCGCTTCATCCTGCTCGACGAACCGGCCGGCGGGCTGACCGAGCGCGAGATCGAGCACCTGGCCGACATCGTCCGCACGCTGCGCGACACCGGCATCGGCGTGCTGCTGGTCGAGCACCACACCGACTTCGTGTTCCGCATCTGCGACCGCGTGACGACGCTGAACGTCGGCAAGATGATCAAACACGGCAGCCCCGACGAAGTGCGCGCCGACGCCGAAGTGATCCGCGTCTACCTCGGGGCCTGAGCATGACGACAGAACGCCGCCGCCCTGCCCAACCGCTGCTCGAAGTCCGCGACCTGCATGTCGCGTACGGCAAGGCCGAGGTCGTACACGGCGTCTCGATGGACGTGCGCGCCGGCGAATTCGTCGTCATGCTCGGTCGCAACGGCGCCGGCAAGAGCACGTTACTGCACGCGATCTCCGGGCTCGTGCCAAAGCGCGCCGGCAGCGTCCGTTTCGAGGGCCGCGACCTCAGTGGCGCGAGCTCGCGCGACATCGTCAAGGCCGGCATCGTGCAGGTGCTCGAGGGGCATCGCGTCTTCCACACGCTGTCGGTCGAGGACAACCTGTTGATCGGAACCTACGCGGTCGACCCCCGCGGCGACCGCAGCAAGCTCGAACGCATCTACACGCTGTTCCCCGAGCTCGCCGATCGTCGCGGACAGATGGCGTCGCGCCTTTCCGGCGGCCAGCAGCAGATCCTCGCGGTCGGCCAGGGCGTGATCGGCGACCCGAAGCTGCTGATCCTCGACGAGCCGTCCGGCGGCCTCGCGCCGATCGTGATCGACCGCATCCTCGGGGTCGCATCGCAGCTCTGTGCGAGCGGTCTCGCGATCCTCCTCGTCGAGCAGCTGGTCGAGAAGGCGCTGCGCCATGCGCACTACGGCTACCTGGTCGAGACCGGGCGCATCGCCGCCGGCGCATTCGCCGACGAGCTGCACGAAAGCGAGCTGCTGCAGCGCGTCTACCTCGGCGGCGCCGCGCCGGCGCAGCCCGCACGCATCGAAGAGGAACGTGTCCGATGACTGTCGAACAGACTCCCGAACCGCGCTGGAAGCAGCGCCCGCCGGGCTCGAACTGGGGCGACTTCGGCGCCGACGACCAGTGCGGCCGCATCAACCTGCTGACGCCGCAGAGGGTGCGGCAAGGCGTCGCCGAAGTGCGCGAGGGCCTGACCTTCTGCCTCAGCCTGCCGCTCGACTTCCCCGGCGGCAACGTGCTGAACCCGCGCCGCCATCCGCCGGTGCTGCGGCCGACTCTGCGCAACGGCCGGCCGAACATGAACTATCGCCTCTTCACCGACAACATCCTGCACACCGACGTCGTCAGCGACGACCTGGTCGTGCTGACGCTGCAGTATTCGACCCAGTGGGACAGCTTCGCGCATGTCGGCCAGTTGTTCGACGCGAACGGCGACGGCCTGCCCGAGCCGGTCTACTACAACGGCTTTCGCGCCGGCGCCGACGTGCAGGGCCCGACCGATCCCGGCGATGCCGGCGTGCCGGCGCCAGGCGACACGCGCTCGACATCGAAGGCGCGCGCGCTCGGCATCGAGAACATGGCCGAGCGCTGCGTGCAGGGCCGCGGCGTGATGATCGACCTGCAGGCGCACCTGGGTGCAGGACGCGAGGCGGTCGGCTACGACACACTGATGCGCATCCTCGACACCGACAAGGTCGCGGTCGAGACCGGCGACATGGTCTGCCTGCACACCGGCTTCGCGCAGGCGCTGCTCGAGATCGGCGCGCAGCCCGACGCCGCCGCGCTCGAGCGGACCGGCGCGGTGCTCGACGGCCGCGACGAGAAGCTGCTGCAATGGATCACCGACAGCGGCCTCTCGGTGCTGATCGCCGACAACTACGCGGTCGAGGCCCATCCGGCGACGCGCCACATCGGCTGCTGCGCGACGTTGCCGCTGCATGAACACTGCCTGTTCAAGCTCGGCATCCACCTCGGCGAGCTCTGGCACCTGACGCCGCTCGCACGCTGGCTGCGCAGCCACGGCCGCACCCGCTTCCTGCTGACCGCGCCGCCGCTGCGCCTGCCGGGCGCGGTCGGTTCGCCGGCGACGCCGGTGGCGACCGTCTGAGTGGGTCAATGCACCAGTTTTCGGACACCAGTTCGGCGCAGAAGGTGTGCCGCATCCTGCGCGTGCTGTCGACGCCGCAGCCGCTGCGCCTGGCCGACATCTCGGCCGGCTCGGGGCTGAACAAGGCGACGACACTGCGCCTGCTCGAGACCTTGATCGGCGAAGGCTTCGTGCAGCGCGACGCGGCGAGCAAACGCTACGTGCTCGGCGCCGAAGCGCTCGTGCTCGGCATAGCGATGCAGGGCCGCGACCACATACGCGACCGGGCCCGGCCCGCGCTGGTCCGGCTCGCGGCGCTGTCGGGCGACACGCTGCTGCTGTCGACCCGCCACGGCCTCGAGTCGGTCTGCATCGACCGCGAGTTCGGCAGCTTTCCGATCCGCGCGAACTATCTCGAACTCGGCAGTCGGCGCCCGCTCGGCGCCGGCGCCGGCAGCCTCGCGCTGCTCGCCTGGCTGCCCGACGAAGAGGTCGAGGAGGTACTGACGCTGCTCGCGCCGGTGCTGAAGAAGAGCCATCCGCGCATCACGCGCGAGTTGCTGAAGAGCGAGATCGCACTGGCGCGCCAGCGCGGCTACACGATGCTGCTCGATGTCGTCGTCGACCAGATGGGTGGGGTCGGCGTGCCGATCCTCGGCAGCGACGCGAAGCCGGTCGGCGCGATCAGCCTCGCGGCGCTGTCGCAGCGGATCGCGACGCGCCTGCCGCTGCTGGTGCCGGCACTGAAGAAGGCCGGCGCCGAGCTGTCGGCGCATTACGCGCAGCGGGAGGCGGCATGAGCACGGGCGGACCTTGCAGCCTGCGCGACCCGTGCGACCCGTGCGACCTTTTCGAGTCGATCGGCATGCATCGCGCGCGGAGGCGAGCGTGAGCTTCGTCATCGGCAGCGGCCTGACCCGCTACGGCCGCCACGAAGGCTGCGGCACGCTCGACCTGATGAGCGCGGCGACCGATCTCGCGCTCGCGGATGCCGGCCTCGAGCGCGGTGCGATCGACGGTCTGGTCTGCGGCTATTCGACGACGCTTCCGCACCTGATGCTCGCAACGGTGTTCGCCGAGCACTACGGCCTCGCGCCGCGCTATGCGAATGCGGTGCAGCTCGGCGGCGCGACCGGCTTCGCGCTGGTGATGCTCGCGCACCTGCTCGTCGAGTCGGGTGCGGCACGGCGTGTGCTGGTCGTCGGCGGCGAGAACCGGATGACCGGACAGAGCCGCGACTCGGCGATCCAGGTGCTCGCACAGGTCGGCCATCCGGTCTACGAAGTGCCGCTCGGGCCGACGATCCCGGCCTATTACGGGCTCGTCGCATCGCGCTACATGCACGAGTTCGGCAGCACCGAGGCCGATCTCGCCGAGCTCGCGGTCGCGATGCGCCGCCATGCGGCGTTGCACGACGGCGCGCAGTTCCGCACGCCGATCGGCGTCGCCGACGTGCTCGCGTCGCGGCCGATCGCGTCGCCCTTGAAGATGCTCGACTGCTGTCCGGTTTCCGACGGCGGCTGCGCGTTCGTGATCTCGGCCGAGCCCGAAGGGCCGCACCCGGTGCGCATCGCGGCCGCGACGCAGCATCACAACGCGCAGCACGTCAGCGCCGCGGCGAGCCTGACCGCTTGCGGCGCCGGCGCCTGCGCCGCGCGCGCGCTCGATGCCGCCGGGCGCACGCTCGCCGATGTCGAGCATGCGGCGATCTACGACAGCTTCACGATCACGCTGACGATGCTGCTCGAAGAAATCGGCCTAGCGCCGCGCGGCCGCGCCGGCGCGTTCGCCCGCGACGGCGATTTTGATCGCGACGGCGCGATGCCGTTGAACCTGCACGGCGGGCTGCTGTCGTACGGGCACTGCGGCGTCGGCGGCGCAATGGCGCACCTCGCCGAAACCCATCTGCAGATGACCGGCCGCGCCGGCGCGCGCCAGGCCCGTCACGCCGGCGTCGCGCTGCTGCACGGCGACGGCGGCGTGCTGTCGTCGCATGTCAGTCTGGTGCTGGAGGCGGCATGAACGACGACGCGGCGATCGACGGCGTGTCTGAATCCGACTGGACCCGCGGCGGCGACCGCATCGTGTTCCAGCACTGCGACGCGTGCCGCCACGCCTGGTACTTCCGGCGCGGCTTCTGCCCGCAGTGCGGCGCCACGGCGCCGGCGACGCGCACGTCCGCAGCGGCAGGGACCGTGCATGCGACGACGCTCGTGCACCGCGCGCCGACCGACGAGTTCCGCGCCGCGGCACCGTATCGGATCGTGCTGGTCGACGTCGCCGAGGGCTTCCGGATGATGGGCCATGGCGACGCGGCGCTGGCGATCGGCGATGCGGTGCGCGGCCGCGTGTGCACGATCGCCGGCCGGACGCTGCCCTATTTCGACAAGGAACCTCATGAGTCGTGATCCCCGCGCAGCGTTGCGCATCGCACTCGCGCCGCGCTCGATCGCCGTGATCGGCGCATCGGACAACGCCAACAAGATCGGCGGCCGGCCGCTCGCCTACCTCGCGCGCTTCGGCTATCGCGGCTCCGTCTATCCGATCAACCCGACTCGCACCGAGGTGCAGGGGCTGCGCTCGTTCGCGAGCCTCGACGCGCTGCCCGAAGTGCCCGATGTCGCCGTCGTCGCGATGCCGGGCGAGCGCGCCGTCGCCGCGGTCGACGAATGCGCGGCGGCCGGCGTCGCGCTGTGCATCGTGATGAGCTCCGGCTTCGGCGAAAGCGATCCCGAGGGCAAGGCGCGCGAACAGGCGATGGCGGGGCGGGCGCGGGCGCGCGGGATGCGCATCGTCGGGCCGAACTCGCAGGGCCTCGCGAACTTCGGCAACGGCGCGGTCGCGAGCTTCTCGACGATGTTCACCGAGGTCGCGCCGGCCGACGGGCCGGTCGGCATCATCAGCCAGAGCGGCGCGATGAGCGTGATTCCGTACGGCCTGCTGCGCGCGCGCGGCATCGGCGTGCGCCACTCGCACGCGACCGGCAACGATTGCGACGTGACCGTCTGCGAGCTCGCGACCGTCGTCGCCGAAGACCCGGGGCTGCAGCTGCTGCTGCTCTACCTCGAAGGCATCCCCGACCCGTGGCACCTGGCCGAAGCGGCGCGGATCGCGCGCGGCCGCGGCCTGCCGATCGTCGCGCTGAAGGCCGGGCGCTCGGCAGCCGGCCAGGAAGCGGCGCAGTCGCACACCGGCGCGCTCGCGAACGAAGACCGCACCGTCGATGCGTTCCTGGCCGAGCACGGCATCTGGCGCGCGCAGAGCATGGTCGACCTGGTCGACACCGCGCAGCTGTATCTGAAGGGTTGGAAACCGCGCGGCCGGCGCCTCGTCGCGATCAGCAATTCCGGTGCCGTCTGCGTGCTGACTGCCGATGCGGCGAGCGCCGCGCAGATGCCGCTCGAGCCACTGGCGCGTGAAACGCAGGCCGAGCTGAAGGCGATCCTGCCCGGCTTCGCGACGACGACGAATCCGGTCGACATCACCGCCGCGCTGCTTACCAACAGCAACCTATTCGGCGCGATCCTGCCGCCGATCGCGCGCGACCCTGCCGCCGACGCGTTCTTCATCGGCATCGCGGTCGCCGGTGCCGGCTACGACGTCGA
>JBDTXV010000122.1:0-6567 GCA_040006015.1 Caldimonas sp. | reverse complement strand
CCTGCAGCCACGGCCCGAGCCAGCCCTGCAGGCCGAACACCAGCACGTAGATCAGCCCGGCGATCACCGGCGACACCGAGAACGGCAGATCGATCAGGGTCAGCAGCACGTTCTTGCCGCGGAACTCGAACTTCGCGATGCACCACGCCGCGGCGACGCCGAACACCAGGTTCAGCGGCACCGCGATCGCTGCGGCGAGCAAGGTCAGGCGGAGCGCCGCGAGCGCATCGGGCTCGCTGATCGCCGCGAGGTAGACGCCGGCGCCCTTCGCGAACGCCTCGGCGAACACCGCGACCAGCGGCACGAACAGGAACAGCGCGAGGAAGCCGAGCGCGACCGCGATCAGCAGGCGGCGCACCCAGGCCGGGTCGGCGGTCGGCGCGTGCTCGCAGACGCGCGCTGCGGCACGCGGCACCGAGGGGCGGCCGGCTTCGTCGAACGCGTTGCTCGCGTTCATCTCATTGCCCCTGGCGCTTGCGCGCCCACGCCTGCAGCGCATTGATCCCGAGCAGCAGCGCGAACGCCGCGACCAGCAGCACGACCGCGATCGCGGTCGCGCCGGTGTAGTCGTACTGCTCGAGCTTCGCGACGATCAGGAGCGGCGCGATCTCCGAGACCATCGGCAGGTTGCCGGCGATGAAGATCACCGAGCCGTATTCGCCGAGCGCGCGCGCGAACGCGAGCGCGAAGCCGGTCAGGAGCGCCGGCGCGATCACGGGCAAGATCACGCGCGTGAAGGTCTGCCGGCGACTCGCGCCGAGCGTCGCCGCTGCCTCCTCGACTTCGCGCTGCGCCCCTTCGAGCACCGGCTGCAACGTGCGCACGACGAACGGCAGGCCGATGAACGTCAGCGCGACGAACACGCCGAGCGGCGTGTACGCGACCTTGATGCCGAGCATTGCGAGCCAGCGGCCGATCCAGCCGTTGTTCGCGTAGAGCGCGGAGAGCGCGATCCCGGCGACCGCGGTCGGCAATGCGAACGGCAGGTCGATCAGCGCGTCGACGACGCGTCGGCCGAAGAACTCGTAGCGCACCAGCACCCAGGTCACGACCAGGCCGAACGCCGCGTTGACGAGCGCCGCGGCGAGCGACGCGCCGAACGTCAGCCGGTACGCGGCGAGCACGCGCGGCGACGCGACTGCGTCCCGAAACGCCGGCCAGCTCAGCGTGAACGTCTTCAGGAACGCGGCCGAGAGCGGAATCAGCACGATCACGCCGAGATAGAGCAGCGTGATGCCGAGCGCGAGGTCGAAGCCGGGCAGCACGCTGTGGCGCTTGCCGAGCGCGCCCGAGAGCGGGCTTGCGCGTGCGCCGGCCGCCGGCGCGGCGGTCTGCGCGCATGCCGGCGGCGTAGCGCGCGCGTCTGTGGTGTGCCTGCCGCCGAGCGGGTCCGTGCCCACCATGCGATTCGCGCGCGACGGTTCGACAGGCGTCGAACGCCCTTCCGCGCGCAACCGCTGGTGCCGTGCCGCGAGCGCGGCCGTCGTGACTGCCGTCATCTCAGTGCTTCACGTAGATCCGGTCGAACACGCCGCCGTCGGAGAAGTGCGTTTTCTGCGCGTTGGCCCAGCCGCCGAAGACCTCGTCGATCGTGAACAGCGCGAGCTTCGGGAACTGCGCCGCATGACGCGTCGCGACTTGGCGGTCGGTCGGCCGGTAGTGGTGCCGCGCCGCGATCTCCTGCGCTTGCGGCGTGTACAGGAACTCGAGATAGCCTTCGGCGACCGCACGCGTGCCATGCCTGTCGACGACCTTGTCGATCAGCGCGACCGGCGGCTCGGCGAGGATGCTCGACGGCGGGTAGACGATCTCGAACTTGTCGGCGCCGAACTCGTGCAGCGCGAGGTACGCCTCGTTCTCCCATGCAATCAGCACGTCGCCGATCTCGCGTCGCACGAACGTGACGGTCGAGCCGCGCGCACCCGAGTCGAGCACCGGCACGTTGCGGTAGAGCCGGGCGACGTAGTCGCGCGCGCTCGCGTCGCTCGCGCCGGGCTGCCGCAAGGCCCAGCCGTAGGCGGCGAGATAGCCCCAGCGCGCGCCGCCCGACGTCTTCGGGTTCGCGGTGACGACCGAGACGCCCGGGCGGACCAGGTCGCCCCAGTCGCGGATGCCTTTCGGGTTGCCCTTGCGCACCAGCAGGACCGGGGTCGACGTGAACGGGACGCTGCGATGCGGCAGGCGCCGCTGCCAGTCGGCCGGGAGCGCCTGCGAGCGCGCCGCGATCTCGTCGATGTCGCCGGCGAGCGCGAGCGTCGCGACGTCGGCGTCGAGGCCGTCGATGATCGCGCGCGCCTGCTTGCCGGAGCCGCCGTGCGAGCCCTTCACGCTGACGCTGTCGCCGGTCTTCGCCTTCCAGGCCAGCGCGAACGCCGCGTTGAGCTCCCGGTAGAGCCCTCGGGTCGGGTCGTACGAGACGTTCAGCAGCGTGACGTCGCGCGCCGCGGCGCCGGCAGCGACGAGGAGCAGCAGCGCGGCGATTAGGGCGCGCCACGCGGAGACGGCTTGCATTAGTTCGTTCCTCCGTGTTCGGTTCGCCGCGGTCGGTCGGCCGGCGAGCCGCGCATCGTAGGAACGCGGGCCCGCCGCGTGAACGAATGTTTCCGTCGATCGATATGCGAAATGCGCTCGCGCTCCGGACCGATGGCGGCTCCGGACGGAGCGCCGGTAACGCGCCGATAACGGTCGCGCACTATCTTTTCGCTGCGCCCGGTCGCGCGCTCCGGCCGGTTCTCTCGTCGAGGAGACTCGCATGCATCAGCCATCGAAGAGGTTTGCGGCGCTGGCCTTCGTCGGCGCGCTCGGCGCGCTCGGCGCGATCGCCCCGCTCGCCGTCTCGGCGCAGATGCGCACGCCGGGCGAGATCCCGAATCCGGGCACGTACCGGGGCAGCATGGAGATTCAGCGTCAGTACGACCAGCAACAACAGCAGTTCCGCGATCAACAGCAGCAGCAACGGCAGCAGAGCGAGCAGCAATGGCAGGGCACGCTGCGCCAGCAGCAGGCGCATCAGAACGCCGCGGTCGCGCAGGGGCAGGCGGTGCTGCGCACGTGGCAGAGCCGCCCGGCGCTCGCCGCGGAGCGCAACCCGCTGCTCGGCCGCTGGAACTCGCACGGCGCCGCGGCGGCGAACACCAGGAAGCTCGCCGGCGGTGTCGACCTGAGCCGGATGTTCGGTCCGGAAATGGCGCAGATGACGAACGCGCTGCTCGGCGGGATCACCGGCGGGATGTGCGATTCGATGCTCGGCCGCGGCCTGATCGAATTCCGGCCGACGACGCTGGTCGCGATCGGGCCCGGCGGCCGCGAGCACGTCAAGTACCACGTGCAGTACCGCGGCGGCGGGGCGCGCGTCGTCGTGCTGCCGCAGGACGCGACGTCGTTCACCCACATGATCGTCGACCTCGACCGCGATCGCGCGACCGTCGCTGCGGTCGGCTGCGTGATGACCCGGGCCGGCGCGAGCGGGTTGCAGTCGGCGCGCTGAAGGCCGCGGGTCGTCGCCAGGCGAGCGCGAGCGGTCGGAACCGCGACGCTCGACGCGCGACGATGGCGGCCGAGGGCGCTCCTCAGCGCGCGCTGCCGACGAGCGCGGCGCGCTCCCGCTCCAGCGCGCGCCAGAAGCGCGCGTCCTGCGTCGTCGCGAAATTGATCCGCATCAAGGTCGTCGGCCGGTGCACCGCGTGGAAGAGCGCACCCGGCGCGATGAACCACTCGTCCCACATCGCCTCGGCGAGACGCTCGGTGTCGACGCCGACGTCGACCCAGCCGAAGAGGCCGCGCGGCGCCGCCGCGAAGCGGCAGCCGTGCGCTTCGGCGAGGCGGACCGCGCGCGCCCGCGCCGCCGCTAGCTTCGTCATGACCCGCTCGGCGTGGCGGCGCAGCAGTCCCTGTTCGAGGCAATGGGCGAGAGCCTGCTCGGTCAGCCCAGGCGTCGTCAGCGTCGTCAGCAGCTTCGTGTCGACGAGCCGGTCGACGAGCTCGGGCGGCGCCGCGAGAAAGCCGACGCGCCAGTTCGGCACAAGGATCTTCGAGAAGCCCGAAACGTAGATCGTGCGCTCGAGCGCATCGAGCGCGGCGAGTCGCGGCAGATGCGCCGGCGCGAGATGCGCATAGGTGTCGTCCTCGACGATGTGAAGGTCGTTCGCCTGCGCGAGCTTCAGCACCTTGTGCGCGGCCTGCAGCGACAGCGACGCGCCTGTCGGGTTGTGCAGCACCGAGACCGTCACGTAGAGGCGCGGCCGTTCGTGCGGCTGCTGCGCGTCGATCAGGCGCTGCATCACGCCGAGGTCGGGACCTTCCTCGCCGCGCGGCACCGGCAGCACGCGCAGGCCGAGCGCGGCGAGGCGCGCATATTCGACCGACCAGCCCGGCTCGTCGACCAGCACGCTGTCGCCGGAGCGCAGCAGCGTGCGCGTGACGATGTCGAGCGCATGGGTCGCGCCGATCGTCGTGACGATCTGCTGCGCGGACGCGCGGATGCCGTGGTCCTCGAGCTTCAGCGCGAGTGCCGCGCGAAGCCGAATCTCGCCGGCCGGGTCGCCGTACTGCAGCGACAGCGCGCCGAGCTGCGCGCCGCTCGTCACCTTGCGCAGCGCGCCGGCGAGCAGCGGCAGATCGAGCCATTCGGCCGGCAGCGTGCCGAGGCCCGGCATCGGCCGCGCACCGGGCGGCTGGAACATGCCGCGGATCAGCGCGGTCGCGCTGAACGGCAACGGCGGCCGCGGCGCGCGCTCGACGCGCAGCGCGCCGCCGGCGCCGCGCTTGACACCGCGGCCTTCTGCGGCGCCTTCACGCAGCTCGCCGGCGAGGTCGCGGACGAAGAAGCCGCGCTGCTTCTTCGCGTCGACGAGACCGAGCGCGAGCAGCTGGTCGTAGGCGGCGACGACGGTGTGCGGGCTGACCCGATGCCGGCGCGCGCATTCGCGCACCGACGGCAGGCGCGCGCCGGGCGCGAGCAGGCGCTGGCGGATGCGCTCGGCATAGCGCGCCGAGAGCTGCTCGGTCAGCGTCTTGTCGGCGGCGCGGGTCAGCGCCGGAGCGGCGCCCGATGCGGTGTCTGCGTCCATGCGATCGCGATTCCGATGTGCTGGCCGCCGCGCCGATACAGCGCGGCATTGCGACGGCCGAAGTGTACCGGTACTGTGCTGGTCCAAACCCGTAGACTGCGCCGATGACTGCTGAGGAATTCGCGACCTTGCTCGCCTTCGCGACCGCGATGAGCTTCACGCCGGGGCCGAACACGATGCTGGCGACGACGCTCGCCGCGAACTTCGGCATCCGCCGAACCTGGCGCTTCATCGTCGCGGTGCCGGCCGGCTGGACCCTGATGATGGTCGCGTGCGGCCTCGGCCTCGGCGCGCTGGTATTCGCGCTGCCGTGGCTGCGCGGCGCGGTCAAGGCGGTCGGCGTGCTGTACCTCGTCTGGCTCGCGTGGAAGCTGGCGCGGACGCGGGTCCTCGCCGCGGCGGACCCGGACCGCGTCGCGGTCGGCTTCTGGCAAGGCGTCGCGCTGCAATTCGTCAACATCAAGGCCTGGATGCTCGCGCTCGCGCTCGCCGCCGGCTGGGTCGCGACGGCGGCCGGGCAGCCGTCGACGAACCCCGGCGAGCGCCTCGCGATCGTCTGCGCGGTGATGGGCGTGTTCGCGCTCGCGAGCAATTCGACCTATGCGCTGGCCGGCTCGCTGCTGCGGCGCTGGCTCGCGCACGGCGAACGGCTGCTCTGGTTCAATCGCACGATGGCGCTGCTGCTGCTCGCGACCGCGGCGTGGATGATCGCGATATGACCGTGGGCGATCCGGCGTCCGCGGCACGGCCCTCGCGAAGCGACGAGGCCAAGGGCTTGTGGCTCGGCCTGCTCGGCGTCGTCATCTTCGCGATGACGTTGCCGATGACGCGGCTCGCGGTCGGCGCGGCGGCCGATCCGCAGCTCGCGCCGCTTTTCGTCGTCGCCGGCCGTGCCGCGCTCGCCGGAGTCCTCAGCATCGCCTATCTGCGGCTGACCGGCGCGCCGCGGCCGCTGCCGCGGCATTGGCTTGCGCTCGCGATCTGCGCCGCCGGCACCGTCGTCGGCTTTCCGCTGTTCCTCGGCCTCGCACTGCGCGAGGTCGACGCGATGCATGCCGCGGTGATCACCGGGGTGATGCCGCTCGGCACCGCGCTCGTCGCCGCGCTGGCGTTCCGGCAGCGACCGTCGGCCGGCTTCTGGGCCTGCGCCGCACTCGGTTGCGCGCTGCTGCTCGGCTACGCCGCGATCCAGGGGCAAGGTCGCTTGAGCGCGGCCGACGGCCTGCTGCTGCTCGCGGTCGCGAGCACCTCGGTCGGCTACGTCGCCGGCGCGCGCCTCGCCGTCGAAATGAAGGCCGAGCAGGTGATCTGCTGGGTCCTCGCCGCGAGCTTGCCGCTGACCTTGCCGGTGATGCTCGCGACCTGGCCGGCGCATCCGGTGCGCGCGAGCGCGTGGGGCGGCTTCGCTTACGTGACCCTGTTTTCGATGTGGCTCGGCTTCTTCGCGTGGTATCGCGGCCTCGCGCTCGGCGGCACCGTGCGCGTCAGCCAGGTGCAG
>JBDTXV010000121.1:0-6576 GCA_040006015.1 Caldimonas sp. | reverse complement strand
GGCGCGCGGCATCGGCCTGCGGGCCGAGCGACATCGAGCACGGCGTGTTCTCGCCGTGCTGGCTGACGATGCCGACGAAAGGCTTGCCGAAGTCTTCGTCGCCGACGCCGGTCGCGCGCAGGAACGCGCGATGCGGTGCGCGGTCGAGGCCTTCGGTAATGATCGTCGAGCGCAGTCGCTTCGCGGTCGGCTGCTTCGCTGTCGGTTGCTTCGCTGTCGGTTTCTTCGATGCGGTCATGCGGATTCCAGGTGAGCGCGCAGCAACTCGTCGATCGATGCGTCGGCCTCGAGCCCGAGCGCGACGCCGCGGTCGAAACGGCAATCGAGGGGCCAGCGGCCGAATTGCGCCTCGAGCTTCGGGTCGGGCCGGTAGCGAATGTGGTCCGGTGCGCGCCGATCGATCTTCGCGAGCGCCGCGACGATCTCGGCCACCGAGACCGCGAGCGACGGCATCGTCAGTGCCCGCTGCGCGCTGAGCGTCTCGGCGCGTGCGATGCGGAGCAGGTTCGCGATCGCGTGCCGCAGCGATGCGATCCAGATCGTCGCTTCGGGCGACACCGGGCACAGATAGTCGCGTCCGGCCAGCGGCTCGCGGATCAGGTCGCTGTTGAAGCCGGAAAGGGCGCCGTTGTCGAGCGGCGGGCGCACGACGATTCCCGATAGCCGCAGGGCCCGACCGTCGATGTAGCCGCGGCGCGTGCAGTCGTCGATCAGCAATTCGCAGGCGCGCTTGTGCGTGCCGTAGCTGAGCGTCGGTGCCGGCGCGGTCGCGTCGTCGATGCGCCTCGGCAGCGGCGTGCCGAAGACCGCGATCGAGCTCGCGTAGACGAAGCGCGGTGTCGGGCCGCCGCGCTCGGTCTGCAGCCGGCAACGCTCGAGCAGCGCGATCGTCGCATCGAGGTTCACGCGCTTGCCCGCCGCGTAGTCGGCCTCGGCCGCGCCGCTGACGATGCCGGCGAGATGGAACACGACATCCGGCGGCTCCGCGAACAGACGATCGAGCAGTGCGGCATCGGCGATGTCGCCGGCGATCCGGCGCATGCCGGCCGGCGCAACGAGCGATTGCGCCGCATCCGTCGACGCGGTCGCGCGATCGGTCAGTACAAGTTCGAGTGCCGTTGCACCGGCGCGGGGCATCGTGCTCGCGTCGAAGCCGGCGGGCGCGGCGCCTGCGGGCGCACGCACGAGCTCTCGAACGAGCGCTCGACCGAGAAAACCTGCCGCACCGGTGACGAGCACGCGCATACGGACGTCGCTACCGCATCACTGCGGCGGCGTGATGATCTCGGTGCGGGTCGTCGTCTCGACCCAGCGCGCGAGCTCGCTGACGCTCGCGTCCGCGTCGGCGCCGAGCGCGGCCGCGCGCCAGAGCTGCTGCGTCAGGGCCGACAAGGGCGTCGGCAGCTGTGCGGCACGGCCGAGCTCGTTCGCGATGCCGATGTCCTTCAGCATCAGCGCGAGCTTGAACGGATCGTCGAAGCTGCGGCTGATCACGCGCTGCCGGATGTGCGTCTTCGAGATCCACGACATCCCGGTCGACTCGTTCAGCACGTCGGTCATCGCCGCCGGATCGAGACCCTGCCGCTTGCCGATCACGAGGCCCTCGGCGACGGCAAGGAAGTTGACCGCGGTGACGAGGTTGTTGATGCTCTTCATCGCATGGCCGGAGCCGAGCGGGCCGAGATGGAACACCGCTCTGCCCATCACATCGAGCAGCGGACGCACGCGCTCGACGTCGGCATTCGTGCCGCCGACCATGAAGACGAGCTCGGCGGCCTGCGCGCCCCACTGCGCGCCCGAGACCGGCGCGTCGACCATCGCGACGCCTCTGTCGGCGAGCACGCGCCCCGATGCGCGCGTCAACCACGGTTCCGACGACGACGTGTCGAGCAGCAGCGCGCCGGAGCGAAATCCTTCGAGCAGACCCGCGTTGCCGCAGACCAGATCGCGGACCACCTCGCCGTTCGGCACCATCGTGATCACGATGTCGCTCGAGCGCGCGACGTCGGCCGCGGTTGCCGGCGCGCGCGCATCGGCGAGCGATCCGGCGATGCGCGCCGCGAGTCCCGCTGACGCGTCGAACAGCGCGAGGCCGTATCCGGCCGCGGCGAGGTGCCGCGCCATCGGCTCGCCCATCACGCCGAGGCCGATGAAGCCGACTGAGGGTATGCGTGATGTGGCCGCCATCGGGAGCCGACGATACACTTTTCGACTGCCCGATCGCCCAGTCCCACGGAGACCTCTCGATGAAATCGTTACGTTCATTCGCATCGCTCGCGGCGGCGCTTGCATTCGCGCTCTGCGCATCGAATTCGTTCGCGCAAACCACGCTGACGATGTCGAGCTGGGTCGGCCCGAACCACGCGCTGACGCGCGACGTGCTGATGGTCTGGGCCCAGTCGGTCGAGAAGGCGACGCAGGGCCGGGTCAAGTTCGAGATGCTGCCGAAGCATCCTTCGGCCGCGCCCGGGACGTTCGACGCGGTGCGCGACGGCCTCGTCGACGTGTCGTTCGTGACGGCGAGCTACACGCCGGCGCGTCATCCGCTGCCGCTGCTCGCCGAGCTGCCCGGCGCCGGCGCGACCGCCGAGATCAACTCGGTCGCGTTCTCGCGCATCCACTGGAAGTATCTGCAGGCCGCGAACGAATACAAGGGCGTCAAGCTGCTCGGCGTGTTCACGCACGGGCCGGGACAGATGTTCACCGTGAAGAAGCCGGTGACCTCGGTCGCCGATCTCGCCGGGATGAAGGTGCGCACCGGCGGCGGCATCGCCGAGGCCGCGGCGAAGGCGCTCGGCGCGTCGCCGCTGGTCAAGCCGGCGCCGGAGTCGTATGAGTTGCTGTCGTCGGGCGTCGCCGATGCGACCTTCTTCCCGTCCGAATCGATCAGGTCGTTCAACCTTGACAAGGTCGTCAAGTACGCGACCTTCTTTCCCGGCGGCTTCTATTCGTCGGCGTTCGGTTTCTTCATGAACGAGGACAAGTGGAACAAGCTGCCGAAGCAGGACCAGGACGCGATCTTGTCGGTCTCCGGCGAGGTGCTGGCGCGCCTCGCCGGTCGCGCCTGGGATGCGGCCGACAAGGGCGGCATCGATGCGCTGAAGGCCGCGAACGTGACGATCATCGAAGCCAGCCCGGCATTCGTCGCCGATGTGCGCAAGCGCACCGAGCCGCTGGTGCAGGACTGGATCAAGTCGGCGAACGCGAAGGGTGTCGACGGCGCGAAGGTCTTCGCCGAGTTCCACGAAGAGCTGAAGCGAGTCGCCGCCGGCAAGTGATGGAGGCGGCAGCCCTCGGTACGGTGCCGGGCGGGCGATCCGACGCGGTGAGCGCCGCACGCGAACCGCGCGCTGCGCTGACGCGCTGCGCCTGGATCCTCGCCGACGAAGGTCACGAGTCGGGCCTTGCCGGCCAGCTGACCGCACGCGGGCCGAGGCCCGGCACGTTCTGGACGCTGCCGCTCGGGCTTGCTTTCGACGAGGCCGACGAAGGCTCGTGGCTGCTGATCGACGATGCGCTGAACGTGCTCGATGGCGCCGGCTCGTACGGCATTCGCGAGCCGAATCCGGCGACACGCTTTCATCTGTGGATCTATCGCGCGCGCGCCGATGTCGGTGCGATCGTGCATACCCATCCGCCGGCGGTGTCGGCGCTCGCGGCGGCCGCACAGCCGCTCGTCGTCGCGCACATGGATGCGACACCGCTCTTCGACGACACCGCGTTCCTCGGCGAGTGGCCGGGACTGCCGACCGCGGATCGCGAAGGCGAGCTGATCGCGGCCGCGCTCGGCTCGATGCATGCGCTGCTGCTCGCGCATCACGGCCTCCTGACCGCCGGACGCACGGTGCAGGAAGCCTGCTTCCTCGCGGTGTTCATGGAGCGGGCGGCGCGCCAGCAGATCGATGCGGCGCCGCTCGGCGGCGCGAAGCCGATCGATGCCGACGAGGCGCGCCGGGCCCGCGACTTCCTGCGCACCGACCGGATCATGGATCTCACGTTCGACGCGTGGACGCGCAGGACCGAGCGGCGCCGCCGGTCCGCGCGCCGCGAGCCCGCCCGATGACGGCGCCGCGAGCCTGGCTCGAGCGCGCGCTCGGCGTCACGTCGGCGGCGGTGCTGTTCCTGATGATGATGATCACCGCGGTCGACGTCGTCGGCCGCTACGTCTTCAACGCACCGCTGAACGGCGGCTTCGAGATCACCGAGATGCTGCTCGCGGCGCTGATCTATTGCGGCCTGCCGCTGGTTTCGCAGCGGCGCGAGCACATCGTGATCGACACGTTCGACACGCTGATGTCGGCGCGGGTCAAGCGCACGCTCGATGTCGGGGCCGAGATCGTCTGCAGCGTCACGCTCGGCGGCATCGGCTACCTGATCTTCCGCCGCGCCGCGCGCGTTGCCGAATACGGCGACACGACCAACGTGCTGAAGCTGCCGCTCGCACCGGTCGCCTACCTGATGGGCACGATGATCCTGATCGCTTGCCTGATCCACCTGTCGCTGATCTTCGTGCCGCACGCCGAAGACGACGGCAAGAGCATCGTCTGATAACTGCATGACCGAAGCGCTGATCGGCCTCGCCGCGATGCTCGCGCTGTCGTTCCTGCGCGTGCCGATCGCGTTCTCGATGGGGCTGATCGGCTTCCTCGGCCTGTGGTGGATTCGCGGCCTCGGCCCGTCGATGGCTTCGGCGACGACGGTCGTCTACGAATCGGGCTTCCAGTACACGCTGTCGGTCGTGCCGCTCTTCATCCTGATGGGCAATTTCGTCACGCGCGCCGGCATGTCGAAGGAGCTGTACCGCGCCGCCTACACCTTCGTCGGACACTTGCGCGGCGGTCTCGCGATGGCGACCGTGCTCGCCTGCGCCGGCTTCGGCGCGATCTGCGGCTCGTCGATCGCGACCGCGGCGACGATGACGAAGGTCGCCTATCCGTCGATGCGCGACCACGGCTATTCCGACGAGCTTTCGGCCGGCGCGATCGCGGCCGGCGGCACGCTCGGGATCCTGATCCCGCCGTCGACGATCATGGTGATCTACGGGATCATGACCGAGACCTCGATCGGCAAGCTGTTCGCGGCCGGCGTGTTGCCCGGGCTGCTCGCGACCGCGCTGCTCTGCGTCGCGGTCCGCTACATCACCTGGCGCGATCCGGACGCCGGGCCGCGCGCCGAACGCGCGACCTGGGCCGAGCGTCTCGATGCGATCAAGGACGTCTGGGCCGTCGCTGCGCTCTTCGTCATCGTGATGGGCGGCATCTACGGCGGCATCTTCACCGCGACCGAAGGCGCCGGCATCGGCGCGTTCGGCGCGTTCTGCTTCGCGCTCGCTCGCCGCGCGCTCGATTTCACCGGCCTGCTGCAGGTTCTCGCCGACAGCGCGCGAACGACCGCGATGCTGTTCATGATCCTGGTCGGCGCGCTGGTGTTCGCGAACTTCGTCAACTACACATCGATGCCGAACGACCTGAAGGCGATGGTCGAGCGCTACCAGATCAGTCCGATCACCGTGATGATCGCGATCTGCGCGATCTACGTGATCCTCGGCACCGCGATGGAGGAGCTGTCGATGATCCTGCTGACGGTGCCGGTGTTCTTTCCGCTCGTCGTGCACCTCGGCTTCGATCCGGTCTGGTTCGGAATCATCATCGTCGTCGTCGTGATGACCGGCCTGATCAGCCCGCCGGTCGGCATGAACATGTTCGTCGTCAAGAGCATGTTGCCGGGCGTCTCGACCAGGACGATCTTCCGCGGCGTCACGCCGTTCGTGATCGCCGAGATCGTGCTGCTCGCGATGCTGGTCGCGTTCCCGTCGATCAGCCTGATCCTGCCGGCGCTGATGAAGCTGTAGAGGCCAAACAGAAAAGCGCGCCGGCGGCGCGCTTTTCGAAAGGCGTGTGCCGTGTCAGCTGCGCGGGGCCTGCAGCACCGCCGGCGCGCGCGTGACCCGCGTCTTGCCGCCGGTCGTCACGAGGACGACCTGATCGCCGGGGCCGAGAACCTCGCTGCCCTGCGCCTGGACGATCGCGCGGCGTTCGCCGTTGCGCAGCTGGACCAGGATCTCGACCGCGTTCTCGCGCGTTCCGGCGCGTTCGGCAGCGTTGCCGACGACGCCGCCAATCACCGCTCCGAGTATCCCCACCGCGACCGATTCGCGGCGGCCGCCGACCGACGAGCCGGCGACGCCGCCGATCACGCCGCCGGCCGCTGCGCCGACGCCGCTCTGGCTACCGTCGACGGTGACCGGCCGGATCGACAGGATCGTGCCGTCCTGGACCTGCGACAGGCGCTGCGCGTCGCCGCGCTGGATCACGTCGGGGCTCGAGGTGGCGCATGCGCCGAGCGATGCAACGAGCACCGCGAGGACCAGTTTTTTCATGAGCGAAATCTCCTGCTGAACATTCTGCAACGCGCATCCGCCGCGCCGGGTTGACCAGAAAGGGATGCGCGCGATGCCGGGAAGTTCCCGCCGGCCTCAGCCGTGCAGCCTACTGCTGCGCGGCACGCTCGCGAGCAGGAATTCCATCTGGTCGGCGAGGATGCGGCGGCCGCGCAGGATCATGTCCTCGTGCAGGC
>JBDTXV010000120.1:0-6604 GCA_040006015.1 Caldimonas sp. | reverse complement strand
ACGTAGGTGTTGTGGACGATCTCGTGGCGCACGTAGATCGGCGCGCCGAACTTCGTCAACGCGCGCTCGACGATCTCGATCGCGCGATCGACGCCGGCGCAGAAGCCGCGCGGCTCGGCCAGCACGACCTCCTCGACGCCGGCGTTCGCTGCGCTCATCAGAGCACTCCGATCAGCTGCACTTCGAACCTCACCGGTTGGCCGGCGAGCGGATGGTTGAAGTCGATCAGGACCGACGATTCGCCGATCTCGCGCACGACGCCGGCGTAGCGGCCGGCGCCGTTCGGCGCCGGGAACTCGACGACATCGCCGACCGAATAGGCGTCGTCGCGATCGCCATGCTCGCGCAGCAGCGCGAGCGCGACGCGCTGCAGCAGCTCCGGATTGCGCGCGCCGAAGGCCACGCCCGGGCCGAGCTCGAACGTGTCGTGCGCCCCTTCGACGAGGCCGAGCAGCTGCGCCTCGAGCGCCGGCGCGAGCTCGCCGGTGCCGAGCGACAGCGTCGCCGGCTTCGCGTCGAAGGTGTCGACGATCGACGCGCCGTCGGGCCCGGCAAGGCGATAGTGAAGGGTCAGGAACGACCCCGGCTGCACGTGTTGGAGAGGCATCGGCTGGAGTGGAGAGCCGCTCGATCCGCCGTGCGGGGCGAACAGGCTCTTCGATAAACTGGAGCGATTTTAAGAGGCAGCGCGCGCGGCGCCGCCCAACGTCGCCACCATGGTCTTGAAGGACATACCGCCAGACGCCCGCCCGCGCGAAAAGCTGCTCGCCCTCGGCGCCTCGGCGCTCGCCGACGTCGAGCTCGTAGCATTGCTGCTGCGCACCGGCCTGCCCGGCGTCTCGGTGCTGCAACTCGCTCAGGACATGCTCGACACGTTCGGCGGGCTGAGCGGCCTGCTCCACGCGAGCGCCACCGAGCTGGCGCGGATCAAGGGTCTCGGGCCGGCCAAGCGCGCCGAAATCGCGGCGATCCTCGAGCTGGCGCGACGCTCGCTGGCCGAGGAGCTGAGCGCGCGTCCGGTCTTCGATGCGCCGGCGAAGGTCAAGGACTATCTGCGGCTGCACCTCGGCGCGTTGCCGCACGAGGTCTTCGCGGTGCTCTTTCTCGATGCGCAGAACCGGCTCGTCGGTCTCGAGGAAATGTTTCGGGGGACACTGACGCAGACCAGCGTCTATCCGCGCGAGGTCGTCAAGCGCGCGCTGGAGCTGCGTGCCGGTGCGGTGATCCTCGCGCACAACCATCCGTCCGGCGCGGCCGAACCGTCGCGCGCCGACGAATACCTGACGCAGACGCTGAAGAGCGCGCTCGCGCTCGTCGATGTCCGCGTGCTCGACCACCTCGTTGTCAGTCAGACCGAAGTGGTCTCGTTCGCCGAGCGCGGACTGCTGTAGGACACTCCGGGACCATCCGATCGCAGGCTGCACTTGAAATCGTGAAGACGAAAGCACATGGACTGCACGAGCTCGCCGCGGTGCGGCAGGCGCTGCAGGACGCGCGCCGCGAAAGCGAAGCCCGCGCGGCGCGCGAGCGCGAGCAGCTGGCGGCGGCACGCCGCGAGCGCGAGCTCTTCGCGAACGCCGTCGGCGCAGTCGTGCCGCTGCGCAAGGCGGCGGTCCCGGTGGTCGAACGACCGCGTCCCCCGGCTGCAGCGCGCCAGCGCGAGCGCGACGAGGCCGCCGTCGTCCGCGAATCGATCTCCGACGAGTTCGACGTCGAGACGCTGCTCGAGACCGACGAGGCGCTGTCGTTCCGGCGCCGCGATATCGGCCCCGATGTCGTGCGCAAGTTGCGCCGCGGCGTCTGGGCGCTGCAGGGCCAGCTCGATCTGCACGGCCTGCGCCGCGACGAGGCCCGCGTGCGTCTAGCCGATTTCCTGCGCGACGCATCGCGCAGCGGCTTGCGCTGCGTGCGCGTGATCCACGGCAAGGGCAACGGCTCGCCGGGCCGCGAGCCGGTCTTGAAGGGCAAGGTGCGCAACTGGCTCGTGCAGAAGGAAGAGGTGCTCGCCTTCACGCAGGCACGCGCTGCCGACGGCGGCCACGGCGCGCTGATCGTGTTGCTGCGGCCGGCGAAGGGCGCACCGGCTGCAAGCGAACGAGCGCGCTGATCGGCGGCCGTGGCGGCCGCGGCGGAAGCTTCAGCCGCAGAGCCGTTCGGCGATGCCGGCGAGTGATCGCGCCGCCGGGCAAGCCGGCGTCGCGTCGAACATCAGCTGGCGCTTCTGCGTGGTCTCGCGCACCTGCGGATCGATCGGAATCTCGCCGAGCAGATCGAGCAGCAACGGCGCATCGAGCACATCGATCTGCGGCACGACGAAACGGTCCGCGACGAGCTGCAGCTGGGTGCAGACCGAGCGGCCCTCGCCCGCCTCGCTGACCTGGTTGACGACGAGGCGTATCGTCCGGCGGCGCTGCGCGGTCGCGAGCATCTTGATCGTCGCGTAGGCCTCGGTCATCGAGGTCGGCTCCGGCGTCACGAGCACCAGCACTTCTTCGGCGAGCGAAATCGCGTACAGCACGACGTCGGAAATGCCCGCGCCGGTATCGATCAGGACCCGGTCGTATTGCGGCGCGAGCGTTGCGATGACCTTCTCGAGCTGCACGCGCAGGTCGGACGCGACGCGCGAATCCTCGACGAGCCCGGAGCCCGCGAACAGCACCGAGTACCCGCCCGGCGCGGCGATGATTGCTTCGTCGAGCGCCGCACCGATCGTGAAGACGTCGTGCAGCGTGCAGCGCGGGTGCAGTTGCAGGACGACCTCGAGGTTCGCGAGCCCGAGGTCGGCGTCGAGAAGCAGCACGCGTTCGCCGCGCGCGGCGAGCGCCGCGGCGAGATTCGCGCACAGAAAGGTCTTGCCGGTGCCGCCGGCGCCGCTCGTCACTGCGGTGATGCGGCCGGAGCGAGCCGGTGTGCCGGCGCCGGTCCGGGCGCTCGAGAGTGACATCGCACTGCGCTCGTTCATCAGAGTTTGTGCAGCTGTGAAGTGCCGAAGAGCAGACCCTTTTCCTCGGGGCTGACGACCGTCGCCGGCGGCCGTTCGAGACAGGCGCGATTGCGGCCGGCCGCTTTCGCGCGATCGAGCTCGCGGTCGGCACGCTCGACCCAGAGCGTCGGCGACGAGCGGACCCACTGCGGTGCATAGGCGCCGCCGATGCTGACAGTGACCCCGACCTCCTGACGCGGCCCGAGAGCGACCGAGAGCGTCTGCACCTTGTGACGCACGCGCTCGGCGACCGCCTGACCGAAGACCGACGAGCAGTTCGGCAGGATGATCGCGAACTCCTCGCCGCCGATGCGCGCGACCATGTCCATCGGCCGTATGCATTCGTGCAGTACCTGCGCGACCGCCTTCAGCACCAAGTCGCCGCAGCGATGTCCGTAGGCATCGTTGACGTTCTTGAAATGGTCGATGTCGACCATCAGCACCAGCGCCGGCTCGCCGGCCCGGGCGACGCGATCGATCTCGCTGGCCAGCGCAAGCTCGAACTGGCGCCGGTTCGCGAGCCCGGTCAACGCATCGCGGCAAGAGAGCTCGCACAGGCCGTCGATCAGGCCCTGCAACCATTCGACGCTGCCCGGGTTCTTTCCGGCGAGCCACTCGTTTTCGACTTGTTGCAGCAACAGCAGCGCCGAGTCGAGCCGGAGCGCGCTCGAGCCGGTCTGGTTGGGGTCGATCTCGGAGCGCAAAGTGAATCGTCGGGGATCCGGACAGTCTAGCAGCGGGGCCTTGCAAGGAGCCGACAGACCCGGCCCGCGCCGGTGCCTTCAACGCCCAAGCCGGTCATTTTCCCGGCGGCAGGAACAACGCCTGCAGATCGTTCAGGAAGTCGAGGCCGCGTGCGGTCGGCCAGGCTCGATGCAGATCGCGTCCCAGCAGACCGCGGCCCTCGGCTTCGGCCATCGGCCGTTCGACCGCGCCGATCGGAAGTCCGGTGCGCTCGGCGAAACGGGCCAGCTCGAAGCCTTCGCACAGGCGCAGCGCATTCAGCATGAATTCGAAGCCGAGATCGGACCTCGCGATCTCGTCGTCGCGCGCGATCGCCGCACCGACGAGCGCTTCGTGCATGTAGCGCGCCGGATCGCGAAAGCGCGTCTGGCGGACGACGCGATGCGCGAAGGTCAGCTTGCTGTGGGCGCCGGCGCCGATGCCGAGATAGTCGCCGAACTGCCAGTAGTTGAGGTTGTGCCGACAGCGATGGCCGGCGCGCGCATAGGCCGAGATCTCGTAGCGCTCGACGCCGGCCTGCGCGGTGCCGGCGCCGATGCGGTCGAGCATCTCGAACGCGAGATCGTCGTGCGGCAGCGCCGGCGGATGCTTCGCGAACAGCGTGTTCGCCTCGATCGTCAGGTGGTAGGCCGACAGATGCGGCGGCTCGAACGCGAGCGCGGTCGCGAGATCGGTCTCGAGCTCGGCGAGCGTCTGGTCCGGCAACGCATACATCAGGTCGATGTTGAAAGTGTCGAACGCGGCCCGCGCCTCCTCGATCGCGGCCCGCGCCTGCGCGCCGTCGTGGACCCGGCCGAGCGCGTGCAGCTTGGCGTCGTCGAAGCTCTGCACGCCGATCGAGAGCCGATTCACGCCGGCCGCGCGATAGCCGCGGAATCGGTCGCGCTCGAATGTGCCCGGGTTGGCTTCGAGCGTGATTTCGCAGGCAGCATCGAGCGGCATCCGCGCGCGGATATCGGCGATCAGCCGGTCAATCGAAGCCGGCGCGAACAGGCTCGGCGTGCCGCCGCCGATGAAGATGCTGTGGACGCGTCGGCCCCAGACGAACGGCAGCGACGCTTCGAGGTCGGCCCGCAACGCGTCGAGATAGCGCGCTTCGGGCACGCCGCTGCCGGCGTCGGCCGTGGGCCCGCGCGCGCCTCCGCGCCACTCGTGCGAGTTGAAGTCGCAGTACGGGCACTTGCGCAGGCACCAAGGCAGATGGACGTAGAGCGTCAGCGGCGGCAGCGCCGCGAAATTCAGCAGCCCGGGACGCGCATAGCGGACGAGCCGTTCGGCCGGCGTCGCGCGGCCTGCCGAGGCTTCGTCGGTGTCGCTCGCGATTCGAATGTCAACCAACGCGAATCTCCGCCGAAGCGGATCCCGGGAATGAAAGTCTCAGCCGAGGCCCCATGCCTCGCGCATCAACGCGAGCATGCTGCGCGCGGCGATCGCGCGGTGGCTGTGCAGGTTCTTCGCGTCCGGGCTCAGCGCGGCGACCGTGCAGCGAAGCGCAGGGATGTAGAGCAGCGGGTCGTAGCCGAAGCCGCCGGAGCCCCGCGGCGCGTCGAGCACTTCGCCGGCCCAGCGCCCGACCGCGACCAGCGGCTCGGGATCGTCCGCCGCGCGCAGTGCAACGAGCGTGCCGACGAAGCGCGCGCTCCGGTCGCGGACACCGTCCATTCGCTGCAGCAGCAGGCGATTGTTGGCGGCGTCCTGCAGGCGGCGCTGCGCTTCGCGCGGCGCGGCCACCGCGTCGAACGCGGCGAAATGCGCCGACGCGACGCCTGGCGCGCCGCCGAGCGCATCGACGCACAGACCGGAGTCGTCGGCGATCGCCGGTCCGCCGGCGCCCGCGGCCGCATGTCGCGCCTTCGCGAGCGCGTTCTCGAGAAAGGTCGCGTGCGGCTCCTCGGCCTCCGCAATGCCGAGCGAACCTTGCGCGACGAGCGTCAGGCCGAGCGGCGCGAACAGCGTGCCGAGCTCGGCGAGCTTGCCTGCATTGTTCGACGCGAGGACCAGCTTCACGTCACTAAGCGAGCGCACGCCGCTGGGCTTCGACGAGCTCGCGAATGCCTTTGCCGGCGAGCTCGAGCAGCCCGTTCATCTCGGCTTGCGTGAACGCCGCGCCTTCGGCGGTGCCCTGCAGCTCGACGAAGCCGCCCGATTCGGTCATCACGACGTTCATGTCGGTGTCGCAGGATGAATCCTCGTTGTAGTCGAGATCGAGCAAGAGCCGGCCGTCGACGATGCCGACAGAGATCGCGGCCACGAATTGCCGGATCGGCGACGCGTCGAGCTTGCCGGCTGCGATCAGCCACGAGACCGCGTCGTGGGCCGCGACGAAGGCACCGGTGATCGCCGCGGTGCGGGTTCCGCCGTCGGCCTGGATCACGTCGCAATCGAGCGCGATCGTGCGTTCGCCGAGCGCGGCGAGATCGAAGACGCAGCGCAGCGAGCGGCCGATCAGGCGCTGGATTTCCTGCGTGCGGCCGCTCTGCTTGCCGCGGGCCGCTTCGCGGTCGCCGCGCGTATGGGTCGCGCGCGGCAGCATCCCGTACTCGGCCGTGACCCAGCCTTCGCCGCTGCCGCGCTTGTGCGGCGGAACCTTCTCGTCTACCGAGGCGGTGCAAAGTACCTTGGTGTCGCCGAATTCGACCAGCACCGCGCCCTCCGCATAGCGCGTGTAGCGGCGCGTGATCGTGACGGGGCGAAGCGCATCGGGATTGCGCAAGTGAGAGCGTTGAAGTGTCATCGCGCTATTGTCCACGCAGGTCCATGCCGTTCCACGCAGACGCTCGTTGACCGACCGCACCTCGCTCGCGAAGTGACGGCCGTGCGCGCCGCGCGCCGGCGCCGACCCTGCGCTCAGGGTTTCTTGTGCTGCGACGAGCGCCG
>JBDTXV010000119.1:0-6637 GCA_040006015.1 Caldimonas sp. | reverse complement strand
GCCCGAGCCGATCGTGCTCGGCCGGATGGTGATCGGCGAAGGCGCCGGCCGCGGCGGCGTGCGTCACCATGCCGGCGGCCGCGGCGGCAACGGCGGCGGGCGCGCGCGCCGCGGCGGCAGCGCCCCTGGCCACGGCGGCAGCGGTGGCGGTCACGCGAACCGTTCCGGCAACGACGCGCGCGGCGGCAGTTCGTCGGCAGGCTCGAACGGCGGCGCGCGCACGCCGTCGCGCGATCAGCAAGGTCAGCCGCGCCCGCAAGGCCCGCGCCCCGAAGCCCGGCGCGACGGCCGGCCGCCGGCGCGACTGACGCAGCCGAAGCGCTAAGGGAACGCGCTTCGGCGCCGGCGCGTCCGACGCCGAAGCGTTGAGCAGACGCGGTGCCGGTGCGCTCGCCGGATCGGTGAGCGGCGTGGGCGCGCGCCGTCGCCACGGCGGATCGACGCAGCCGCGGCGAACTGGCACGTCCGATGACCGATGCGCGCTAGAGTCCGCGCATGCCGCCAACACCAGCGAATTCCCGCACCGCACTGCTCGCCGGCGCGACCGGCCTGGTCGGGCGCGCGCTGCTGACGCAGTTGCTCGCCGATCCGGCGTATCGCAGCGTGACGGTGTTCGTGCGCCGCGCGCCGCCCGGCATCGCGGCGCAGCCGAAGCTGCGCCTGCAGACCGTCGACTTCGCGCGCCTGCCCGAGCCGTTTCCGGCCGTCGACGACGTCTACATCGCGCTCGGCACGACGATCAAGGTCGCTGGCTCGAAGCCGGCGTTCCGGCGGGTCGACTTCGATTTCGTCGTCGCACTCGCCACCGCCGCGCGCGCGGCCGGCGCGACGCGCATCGGCGTCGTCGCGGCGCTCGGCGGCGATTCGAAGTCGCGCGTGTTCTACAACCGCGTCAAGGGCGAGATGCAGGTCGCGATCGGCGAGCTCGGCTATTCGTCGGTCGTGATCGCGCAACCGTCGCTGCTGGTCGGCGATCGTGCCGCTCTCGGCCAGCCGGTGCGCAGCGTCGAGGTGTTCGCGGCGCGGCTGCTCGGCCCGGTGATCGGACTGGTGCCGAAAAGCGTGCGGCCGATCGCGGCGAGCGACGTCGCCGCCGCATTGCGGCATGCGGTCGCGAGCGCGCAGCCCGGCGTCAGCATCCTGAAATCGGCGCAGATGCAGCACGCAGGCGCGAGCTGAAACGCCGGCGCCGCGCGGCGAAGCTTCGACCGAGATGACCTCGCTGCGGCCCGAGCTCGTCCATCTCGACGCGCACTGCATCGTCGCGGTCAAGCCGGCCGGACTGCTCTCGGTGCCGGGACGCGGCGCCGATCTGCAGGACTGCCTCGCGGTGCGCATCCGCGCCTGCCACGACGACGCGCTGGTCGTGCACAGGCTCGACATGGCCACGTCCGGGCTGATCGTCTTCGCGCGCGGCATCGAGAGCCAGCGCCGACTGAATGCCGCGTTCGCGCAGCGCGAGGTCGCGAAGACCTACATCGCGGTCGTCGCCGGCCGCGTCGCCGCCGAGCACGGCGAGGTCGATCTGCCGATCTGCGCCGACTGGCCGAATCGCCCGCGCCAGATGATCGACCACCGGCGCGGCAAAGCCGCGCTGACCCGCTATCGCGTCGTCGACCGCGAACCGGACGGGCGCTCGACCCGCATCGAGCTCGAGCCGGTCACCGGCCGTGCGCATCAGCTGCGCGTGCACATGCTCGCGCTCGGCCATCCGATCCTCGGCGACGCGCTCTACGCGCCGGACGACGTGCAACGCGCGTCCGCCCGGCTGATGCTGCACGCCGCCGCATTGCGGTTCGCGCACCCGGCGAGCGGCGCGCCGGTGTGCATCGCGAGCAGCGCTCCGTTCTAGCCGCGGCCTTGCGTTCCGGCGCCGCGCCCCGACATTCGGGCAAGGGCATCTGCGGGCCGTATCATCGTTTGCAGGGCCGGACACGGCTCGAAGGAGACAGTCATGAAGAAAGCGCTCGTTCTAGCGTTGATCGCCGGTGTGATCTCGATCGGCCTGGCGCCTTCGGCCGCCGACGCGAGGCGGCTCGGCGGCGGCGGATCGGCCGGCATGCAGCGCAGCCTGCCCGCGCGCACCGCGCCCGAAGCGTTGCCCGCGAAGCCGGCGACACCGGCCGCGACCCCGGCCACCGCCGGTGCCACGCCGGCGGCCGCGGCAGCGCCGAAGCGCTCATGGATGGGGCCGCTCGCCGGCCTCGCAGCCGGCCTCGGCATCGCCGCGCTGATGAGCCACCTCGGCCTGGGCGCCGAGTTCGGCAACATCCTGATGATCGTGCTGCTCGGCCTCGTCGCGATCGTCGCGATCCGCCTGCTGATGCGGCGCTTCGGTCCGCAACCCGCGACCGGTGCGCCGCAGGGCATGCAGTTCGCCGGTGCCGGCATGCCGGCGCAGCCGGCTGCGACGTGGAGCGAGCCGGTCCTTCCCGCCGGCGCCGCGCCGAGCGGATCGGCCGCTAGCACGGCGAACGGCGCCGCACTGCCGGCCGGCTTCGATGCCGCGGGCTTCGAGCGCATCGCGAAGATGATCTTCATCCGGATGCAGGCCGCGAACGACGCCGGCGACCTCGAAGACCTGCGCGCGTTCACGACGCCCGAGATGTTCGCGACGGCCCGGCTCGACCTGCAGGATCGCGGCGGCAGCGCGCAGCAGACCGATGTCGTCAAGATCGACGCGCAGGTGCTCGACGTCGAAAGCGAGCGCGAGCGCCAGGTCGTCAGCGTCCGCTTCCACGGCCTGATTCGCGAAGAGAAGGACGGCATCGCCGCGCCGTTCGACGAAGTCTGGCATCTGGTCAGGCCGCTCGACGGCAGCCGCGAATGGGCGATCGCCGGCATCCAGCAGATGGCCTGAACGGCCGTAGCCGTTTCAACGACAAGGGGCATGCGCCCCTTGTTTCATTTCCGAGGAGTCGAGATTGTCCGAACGCCTGTACATCCTGACCGGCTCGTCGCGCGGCCTCGGCGCCGCGATGGCCGAGCAACTGCTCGCCGCGGGACGCGTGCTGCTCTGCATCGCGCGCCACCGGAACGCCGCGCTCGCGCGCAAGGCCGAAAAGGCCGGCGCGAGGGTCGAGCAGTGGAGCGCCGACCTCGCGCAGCCGCTCGAGATCGCGGCGCAGCTGCAGGCCTGGCTCGCGGCATTCGACCCGGCGGCAGTCGGCAGCGCGACCCTGATCAACAACGCCGGCGTGCTGACCCGCGTCGGCCCGCTCGACGGCTGCGCCGACACCGAGATCTCGGGCGCGCTGCGCGTCGGCCTCGAAGCGCCGATGCTGCTGACCGCGGCGTTCCTGCGCGCGACGCGCGACTGGCCGGGCCCGCGCTCGATCCTCAACATCTCGTCCGGACTCGGCCGCCGCGCGATGGCCGGACAGGCGACCTACTGCGCCGCGAAGGCCGGGATGGATCACTACACGCGCGCGGTCGCGCTCGACGAGGCGAACCGGAACAACGGCGCGCGCATCGTCTCGCTCGCGCCCGGCGTGATCGACACCGACATGCAGGTCCATCTGCGCGCCGCCGAGGCCGAAGGCTTCCCCGACAAGGCGATGTTCGTCGGGCTGAAGGAAGGCGGCCAGCTCACCTCGAGCGCTGATACCGCGGCGCGCGTGCTCGCCTGGCTCGATCGACCGGACTTCGGGACGAATCCGATCGCCGATGTCCGCGATGCGTGACGCGATCGCCTACGCAGCCGGCCCCTGGAACCCGCCGGCGCGATAGGTCAGCACCAGCGTGTCGCGATGGCCGTTGCTTTCGAGCGGCTGGATCGGCGTGCTCTCGTGGATCACGCGCCGGTCGTCGAGCACGAGCGCGGTCCACGGCTCGAGCATCGTGAAGCGCAGGCCGGCCGGGCCGTCGGCCTCGAACACGCGCGTCTCGCCGCCCTTGATGCCCTGCCGGGCAATCAGCAGCACCGCGACGAAATCGACGCCGTCGCGGTGCGCCCCTTCGGGCGTCGGCCGGCCGATGCCGTCGGTGGTGTCGATGCGGAACTGGTGCGCCTCGACGTACCACGGCTGCCCGCCCCGGCAGGCGGAGGCCAGCGCGGCGAACGACACGAGGATCCGTCGCCACGCCGGCGCCGCGAGCACGGCCGCATCGATCGGCTCGAACCAGCGCTCGATGCCGCCGTGCAGCGCGTTGTATTCCACGGGCTGCCAGTGCGCTCTCTGCGGCACGAGCTCGATCGAACCGTCGACGATGACGCAGCTCGCATGGCGGCGCCGGCGATAGTGCCCGCCGTCACGCAGGTGGGCGTCGGGAGGCAGCGCATCCCACGAAGGTCGCAGAGCGTCGAGCTCGTCAAGGGTCGCGCCGGCGAAGCGCGCAAACGCGTCGGGCGCGAGCAAACCATGGCCGCTCGCCGCGAGCGCGTCGACGAGCGCGTCGGGCTCAGTCGTCGGCACGCCGAGCGGGGCGGGTGTCATGTGCCGTAGCGCTCGCGTGCGAGCTGCGCGCCTTTGGCCAGCGCGGCGAGCTTGGCCTCGGCCACCTCGCGACGCATCGGCGCCAGGCCGCAGTTGGTGCACGGAAACAGGCGCTCGCGCGGCACGAAGCGCAGCGCGCTGCCGATCGTGTCCGCGATCTCCTCGGGGGTCTCGATGACGTCGGAGGCGACGTCGATGACGCCGACCATCACGTCCTTGCCGTCGAGCAGGCGCATCAGGTCGGGCGGCACGTGCGAATGGAAGCACTCGAGCGAGACCTGGTCGATCGAGCTCTTCGCGAGCGCCGGAAAGACCTGCTCGTACTGGCGCCACTCGGCGCCAAGCGTCTGCTTCCAGTCGACGTTGGCCTTGATGCCGTAGCCGTAACAGATATGCACGGCCGTCTTGCACGTCAAGCCGCGCGCGGCGCGCTCGAGCGCGGCGACGCCCCAATCGGCCGCGTCATGCATATAGACGTTGAATGCCGGCTCGTCGAACTGCACGATGTCGACGCCGTCGGCGACGAGTGCCTGCGCCTCCTGGTTCAGCAGGTCGGCGAATGCGAACGCCATCCGGATCCGCGCGTCGCGGTCGCCGCCGTAATGGCGGTCGGCGACGGTGTCGACAATCGTCATCGGACCGGGCAACGTGAACTTCAGCGTCCGTGTCGTGTGCGCGCGGGCCAGGCGCGCCTCGGTCTCGTGGACGCGGCCGGCCAGACGCAGCTCGCCGACGACCTGCGGGACCATCGCGTCGTAGCGGTTGTCGCGGATGCCCATCTTCACCTTGTGCTCGAAATCGATGCCGTCGACGCGGGCGAGGAAGCCGTGGACGAAATGCTGGCGCGCCTGTTCGCCGTCGCCGACGATGTCGAGCCCGGCATCTTCCTGCAGCTTCAGCCAGAGCAGCGTCGCATCGGCCTTCGCGCGGTCGAGCTCGGCGCCGCTGGCCTGCCAGCGCGGCCACAGGGTCTCGGGCTCGGCGAGCCAGGCCGGCTTCGGCAGACTCCCGGCGATTGCGGTCTCGAACATCGTCACTCCTCGTCTCTTGCTTCGTTCGCTTCGTTCGCTTCGTTTGCTTCGTTCGCTTCGCCGGACTCTGCCGCGGCCGGCTGCGCAAGCACCCGCACGCGCGCATCGGCGACCCGGACGACCTGCCCTGCGCGGATCTTGCAGGCGCGGCGCATCTCGTCGCGGCCGTCGACCTGGACCCGGCCTTCGGCGACCAGCATCTTCGCCGCGCCGCCGCTCGACGCGAGGCCGGTCGTCTTCAGCAGCGCGTCGAGCGTGATGTGATCACCGCGCAGCACCAGATCGATCGCCTTCATCGCGGCGCCACGGCCGACGGCAGATCGAACTCGCGCGCAAGCAGCGCATACGAGCGCCGCCGCAGCGCCGGGTCGTGGGCCCAGGTGTTGACGACGAGCTCGTCGCGCTCGAAGCCGCGCGCGAGCTCGCGCAATTGCTGCGCGACCTCCGCGGCGGTGCCGACGAAAGCCTTGGCGCGCATCGCATCGATCGTGTGCATCTCCGTGGCGTTGAAGCCGCGCGCAGCGATGTCGTCGGGCGGCTGCAACGGACCGAAGATGCCGCGCGCGCGATCGACGCGCCAACGCTCGCGCGACAGCGCCGCATGCAGCGCGGCGTCGCGCGTCTCGGCGGCGAGCGCCCAGACGCAGACCGTCGCCTGCGGGCGCGGATGGCGCTCGCTCGGCTTGTAGAGCTGCCGGTACAGATCGAGCGCCTGCGCGGCGCCCTGCCCGTCGGTGAAGAAATACGCGAACGCATACGGCAACCCGAAATGCGCAGCGAGCTGCGCGCCGTAGTCCGAGCTGCCGAGGATCCAGATCTCGGGCGCATGCGCGCCGCGCGGATGCGCGGTGATCCCGAGATGGCCGGCCTCCGCGGTCCAGGCCTGCAGGTCGCGCACCTGTTCCGGGAAATTGTCGGCCGCCGCATAGGCGTTCGGATTCAATGCGCGCGCGGTGCGCATGTCGCCGCCCGGCGCACGGCCGACGCCGAGATCGATACGACCCGGCGCGAGCGCTTCGAGCACCCTGAACTGCTCGGCGACTTTCAGTGCGCTGTAATGCGGCAGCATCACGCCGGCGCTGCCGATGCGGATACGCTCGGTGCGCGCCGCAATCGCGGCCATCAGGATCTCGGGCGCGCTGCCGACGATCGTCGGCAACCCGTGGTGCT
>JBDTXV010000118.1:0-6656 GCA_040006015.1 Caldimonas sp. | reverse complement strand
ACGACCGAGATCAGCAGCGGGCCGAGCACGACCATCAGGAACAGGCCCTTCCAAGGATTCGCCATCCGGTTCAGCACGATCGCCTCGAACGTCCCGAGCACCGCGCACGCGGCCGTGACGACCGCCGCGATCCAGAACGTGCGGCCGAAGATCTCCCAGTAGTAGCCGTCGCCGAAGACTTCGCGGTAGTTCTTCAGCGTGAAGCCGGGCTGCACGCCGCCGTAGAACTCGAAGTTCTGGAAGCTCATCAGCGCGATCGCGGCCATCGGCACGACCAGGAACGCGAGGTAGAGCAGCAGCGCCGGCGCACTGAGCCAGTACGGAGCCGGGCGCGACGCTTTCACGGCACCGCGCGCATGTCTTCGGCGCGCCAGCGCAAATGCACGCCCTCGCCTTCGTCGGGCCGCGGTCCGCCGTCGTTCTGGCGGATCACGAGCACCGCGCCGAGCGGGCTGTCGAGCTGATACAGCCAGTGGTTGCCCTGGAACACGCGGCTCTTCACGGTCGCCTCCAGCGCGCCCTCGCCCGGCGGCCCGAACTCGATCTTCTCGGGCCGCACCAGCACGCGCGCACCGGCACGCGCATGTGCAGCGAGACGATCGGGGATGCCGATCCGCAGCGGGCCGATCACCATCCGTTCGTCTTCGACGCGCTCGACCGTGAAGAGGTTCGCCTTGCCGAGGAAATCGCAGACGAAGCTGCTCGCCGGATGCTCGTAGGCCTCGTGCGGCACCGCGTCCTGCTCGATGCGGCCGGCCTGCATCACGACGACACGGTCCGACAGCGCCAGCGCCTCGGCCTGGTCGTGCGTGACCATCAGGGTCGTGATGCCGGTCGCACGCTGGATCCGGCGCAGCTCGATCTGCATCTCTTCGCGCAGCTTCGCATCGAGGTTCGAGAGCGGCTCGTCGAGCAACAGCAGCGCCGGGCGGATCACCAGAGCGCGCGCCAGCGCGACCCGCTGCTGCTGGCCGCCCGACATCTGCGCCGGATAGCGGCCGGCCATGCCGACGAGCCCGACCAGCGCGAGCGCCTCGTCGACGCGCTCCCGGCTTTCGGCGCGCGGCACCTTGCGCATGTCGAGGCCGAACGCGACGTTCTCGGCGACCGTCAGGTGCGGGAACAGCGCGTAGTTCTGGAACACGATGCCGAGACCGCGCTGCGCCGCCGGCACCGCGAGCAGATCGCGACCGTCGAGCGTGACCGAGCCGGCGCTCGGCTCGACGAAGCCGGCGACCATCTGCAAGGTTGTCGTCTTGCCGCAGCCCGAAGGCCCGAGCAGCGAGACGAATTCCCCCTTCGCAATCGCGAGCGAGATGTCGTCGACCGCCGCACTGTCGCCGTATCGCTTCGTCAGACGGTCGAGGACCAGGTGGGCCACGGCGCGGGTCTGCTTCAGCGCTCGATCTCGCGCGTCCAGCGGTTGTTCCAGGCGGTTCGATTGGCGTTGATCGTGTCCCAGTCGACCGCGATCAGCTTGCCGACCGCGTCGCCGTACGGCAGGCCGCGCGCGACCTCGGGCGTCAGCGTCGTGCTCTTGTTGACCGGGCCGGAGCCGGCGCCCTTCGCATGCACCGCCTGGATGTCTGGCTGCAGCAGGAACTGCACGAACTGCTGCGCGAGCGGCGAAGGGTTCGGCTTCGCGGTCGGGCACGCCGAAATGCCGAGCGCGAGGGCACCTTCCTTCGGCGTCACGAACTCGACCGGAAAGCCGGTTGCCTTGAACACCTTGACGCGGCCGCTGCCCCAGATGCCGATCACCGCCTGCCCGCTCTGGAACAGCTCGGTCATCTTGCCCGGCTGCGGCTCGTAAGCGAGCACGTTCGGGCCGACCTCGTCCTTGAAGACCTTGAAGCCGGGATCGATGTTCTTCTCGCCGCCGCCGTTCAGGCGCGCATACATCACGACGGCGTGCAGCCCATAGCTGTTGTTCATCGGCGGGATCACGAGCTTCTTCCTGAACTTCGGATCCTTCAGGTCGTTCCACGAGGTCGGTGCAGGCAGCTTGTTGTCGTCGAAGTACTTCTTGTTGTAGACGAGGCCGGTCGCGACGACACCGATCGTCACCGACTTGCCGGTCTTCATGTCGGCGACCGGATAGAGCGCGTTGAAATCGACGCCCTTCAAGTCGGTGCAGAGGCCGAGCGCGACCGCCTGGTACATCGGGCCGTCGTCGACGATCAGCACGTCGACCTCCTGGTTGGCGCGCTGCGCCTGCATCCGCGCGATGTTGTCGGTCGAGTTGCCGGCCACGTACTCGACCGTCGCCCCGGTCTTCTTCTCGAACGCCGGAATGATCTCCTTGCGCATCATGTCCTCGTACGAACCGCCGTAGCCGGCGACCGTGAGCTTCTGCTGCGCCGAGGCCGTGCCGGCGCAGAGCAGCGCCGTCAAGACGACGGCGGCGCGAGTGCCCCGTGAGCTGCGAATTCCTGCGTTCATCGTGCGTGTCCTCGGTTGGGAGTGGCTTCGGAAAAAGGACGCGATCGCCGCCCGCCCTTCTTTGTCCGGACAAAGTGTGCGACGATGGCATCCGGGTGTCAAGCGGAAAGCGGAGACGCGTTCGATGAGAGACGAAGAGCCTGGCGCCGATGCGAGATCGGCCGCGGCCGGCCATGCCGGAGCCGCGCCGCAGCAGCGCGTCCGCTCGGCGCGCACGCCGCGCTACGAGCAGATCTTCCGCGAGCTCGCGCACGACATCGCGGTCGGCCGCTACCCGGTCGGCGGCAAGCTGCCACCCGAGCTCGAGCTCTGCGCGATGTTCGATGCCAGCCGCCACACGATGCGCGAAGCGATCCGCCTGCTGACCGAGCAGGGGCTGATCGCGCGCCGCGCCGGTGCCGGCACCGTCGTGCTGCGGCGCAAGCATTCGGGCAGCTTCACGCAGCAGATCTCGGCGTTGCCCGATCTGCTGGCCTACGTGAAGAACGCGCGCCTTCAGGTGCTCGAGGCGCACGACATCAAGGTCGGCGCGCGCGACGTCGAGCTGCTGCGCTCGCGGCGCGGCGAGGCCTGGCACCGCCTAGTCGCGCTGAAGCATCTGCGCGGCGCGCGGCGACCGGTCGCCTACGTGCTCGCCTATGTGCACCGCGACCATCCGGCGCTCAGGGACGTGCTCGACCGCGGCGGCGCGGCGCTGCACGACTTCATCGAGGACAAGATCGGCGAGCCGATCGTCACCGTCGAGCAAGAGCTCTCGGCCAAGCCGCTGGTCGGCCACGAGGCCGAGGCCCTCGGCGTCGAGCCCGGCCATGCCGGCTTCGTGATCGTGCGCCGCTATCTCGCGGCGAGCGGCGCGGCCGTGCTCGTGACCTCGACGATCTTTCCGCACGAGCGGATGAAGTATTCGATGACCTTGAGCATGGGCTGACTCAGGCGCGTACGACGGACATCGACACGAGAGCCGACACGTTGTCGGCTCAGAACGTCATCGCCTGCCCCGGCGTCGCGATGCGCACCTGCACCGCGCCCTGCCCCATCGCGTCGACGAACTGCTGCGCGGTGCGTTTCCGTTGCCCGGCGCGAAGGCCTTGATGGACGAGATACGGAGCGTCGTGTCGCAGTCGCCGAACTTCCGCCCGCAGGGGCACGGACGCCGGCCGCGGCTCGCGTGATCGCGGCGGCGGCGCGACTCAGCGCGTCTTGCGCGCCGGCGGCGGCTTCGCTGCCGCGTTGGCGCTTGCCGGCGCCGCTGCGGATGCCGCGCCGTAGACGATGCGCTGCGTGCCGCCCTCGCAACTGCCGGCCACGCGCGCGCCGGTCGCCAGGTTCTTCGGAACGATCTTCAACGGCGGGTGCTCGACGCGAGTCGCGGCGAGCCGCTGCTCGATCTTCGCGAGCACGTCGGCGCAGGTCGCCGGCGCGCCGAGCGTCAGCGCCGGGGCTCCGGCGAGGAGCAGAGTCGCTGCGCGCAGCGGAAGGCGACTTCGGCCGCCGCAAGGCATCGCAGATCGGGCGCGGATGCAGCGGCAGCGCGCACCTGCGGCGCAGCCGATGAGTGACGACAGAAGCGTGCTCATGAATTCCGCTCGAACGCTGCCGCCGCGGCCGGGCGATCGGCCGCGGCGGCGATCCACAAGGAAAGTCTAGCGTCCGCGTCGTCCCGCGCCCGCGCTCTGCCTCTCCACCGCGGAATCGTGCCCGTTCCGAAACACCACTGGATAGTTGCCGGGCATGTCTACAGTCGGGACAACGACGACGAAGGCGCCGCGGCCGCATCGGCGCTCCGAGTCGCCCATTCGAGGAAGCCGCGATGCTGAGACAACTGAGCGAAACCGCGAAGCACGGCCTCGCGGCCGGCGCCGACCACGCGCCCGTGCGGCCCGACTGGACCATCGACCAGGGCTGGGAGCGCTACACCGCGGCCGAGCACGCGGTGTGGAAGACGCTCTTCGAGCGGCAATCCCGCCTGCTGCCGGGACGCGCCTGCAATTCGTTCGTCAAGGGCATCGGCGAGCTGCCGATCGGTCCGGAGCAGATACCGGATTTCCGCCGGCTCTCCGACAAGCTGATGCGACGCACCGGCTGGCAGGTCGTCGCGGTGCCGGGACTCGTGCCCGACGAAGTGTTCTTCGAGCATCTCGCCAATCGCCGCTTTCCGGCCGGCCAGTTCATCCGCAAGCCGTCGCAGCTCGACTATCTCGAAGAGCCCGATGTCTTCCACGACGTGTTCGGCCACGTGCCGCTGCTGTTGCATCCGGTGATCGCCGACTACATCCAGGCCTACGGCGAGGGCGGCCTGCGCGCGCAGCGCCTCGGCACGCTCGAGAAGCTCGCGCGGGTCTATTGGTACACGGTCGAGTTCGGACTCGTCAGGCAGAAGGACGGCCTGCGAATCTACGGCGCCGGCATCGCGTCGTCGGCAGGCGAAACGCTTTTCGCGCTCGACGATCCGTCGCCGAACCGCATCCGCTTCGACCTCGAACGCGTGCTGCGCACGCGCTACCGGATCGACGACTTCCAGGAAACCTACTTCGTGATCGATGGCCTCGAAGATCTGCTCGAGCTCGCGCGCATCGACTTCGCGCCGATCTACGAGCGCGTCGCCGGCCAGGCCGATCTCGATCCGGGCGACGTGCTCCCCGGCGACACCGTCGTGACCCGCGGCAGCGGCCGCTATCACGAACAGAAGCGGCGCGACGCGACCGCGTGAACGGCGCGCCGCAGCGCGCGTCCGATCGAGCGCCCGGATTCCGCGGCGGCGCCGCCGAAATCAGTTCCCGCTCTTCACGAGCTTGTCGAAATCGGCGTCGAGCCGCGCCAGCGAGGTGTCGATCCGCGCGCGCTTCTGCCGGATCCACTCGCTTTGCTCCGCGAGCTTCTGCTTCGCGAGCTTCAGCATCCGCACCATCTCGGCCGGCTGCGGACCGCCGACGGAGACCCGGTGCCGGACGATCGAGACCGGATCGAGCGTCGCGCGGAACTCCTCTTCGCTCATCGGCAGCACCGCCGGCCCGTTCGAATTCGCGACCGCTTCGGCGTAGATGCGCTTCGCTTCGGCGTACGGAAAGTCGAGCGGCTTGATGTCGTGCGCCTTCGCGTAGTCGACCACTTCCGATGCGAAGTGATGACCGACGCGAAACGGCAGCTTGTACTTGCGCATCAGCACGTCGGCGAGCTCCTGCGACGCGGTCCAGTCGCCGTTCAGCTCCTCGAGCGCGCGCTCCGGACTGATCACCAGCGCCTTCAGGATCTGGTCCCAGCTCCGCAGGAACCTGATCGCGCTGTCGACCACCGCGCTGTTGTACTTGACCTCCTTCGCGTCGGCCATCCCGGGCGTGATGTTATGCGCCTGGATCACGGTGCCGAGCGCCAACGCGATCGCGGTCGACGCGTCGCGGCGCGTGTTGTTCAGGAGGCCCGGGTTGCGCTTCTGCGGCATCGCGCTCGAGACATAGGTGTTGTCGCCGCCTTCCTGCAGCATGATCCACGGCCGCGCCTCGGCGTACTGCGTCATCACGTCCTCGATGAAGCTGCCGGTGTGCAGCGCGATGCCGGTGACGATCGCGCCGACCTCGACCGGCTGATCCATCGACGAGATCTGCGCGGCGTCGTAGGCGTTGTCGACAATCGTCGCAAAGCCGAGGTATTCGGCCATCCGCGTGCGGTTCAGCGGCCAGCTGGTGCCGTTCAGGACCGTCGTGCCCATCGCCGAGCGGTCGATGCGCGCATACGCCTCGCGTATCCGTTGCGCATCGCGCTCGAGGCCGGCGGCATGGCCGAGCAGGTAGTGGCCGTAGCTGTTCGGCTGCGCGGCGACGCCGTTCGTGTAGTTCGGGACGATCGTGTCGACGTGCTTCTCGGCCAGCCCGACCAGCGAGCCCGCGGTCCGGTTCAGCTGCTCGGCCAGGCGCAGCAGGTCGTCGCGCAGGATCGCGGCGCGATAGGTCGCATGCATGTCCTGGCTTGACCGGCCGGCGTGGAGCAAGGTCACCTCGGAGCCCGCGGCCGCGATCAGCAGCGGCTCGAACGTGATCACGCTCGACGGGCGCTTGCCGCCGGCCAAGTTGCCGTCGCGGATCACCTTCGCGACGCCGGCGGCGATGCGCGGCGCGATCGTCTTGTCGAGCAGCCCTTCGTCGGTGTTGATCACCGCGGTCGCCTTGTTGATCTCGCCGAGCCAGAAGAACTCGTCGCGGCCGGTCGCGGTCTGGGCG